>JBEAQW010000079.1:0-11124 GCA_041163725.1 Planctomycetota bacterium | reverse complement strand
GTTGCGCAGGATCTCGAGCGCCTCGCGCGCATGCGTGATCGCGTCGTCCGTCCTTCCCAGACGCTCCTCGATCGCAGCGATGTTGAAGAGACTTCGCCCGACGCGGTAGTCGTCCGGCCGGAGTCCGGGGCGTATCGCCGCGAGCGCGCCGGCGTAACCGTTCAGGGCAAGTTGGAGGTTCCCCTCGGCGGAGTCGATGAACGCGCGTCCATTCATGATGGCCGCCATGTCGAGCGCGGGGTAACCGTCGGTCGCGCGCGCCTCGGCCTCGATCCAGTTGTAGAGGCTCCGCGCCTCGCCCAGCCTGCCCTGTCGCCGCAGGCAGCTCGCGAGATGCCGCCACGAGAGCAGTGTCCGCACATCGCGCGTTCCGTGGGCGCGTGCGCGATACACGAGCGCCTCGCGGTACGCGGCCTCGGCCTCCGGCAATGCGCGCTCGAGGATCAGCACGCGCCCGAGGTTGTGCAGGCTCTCCGCGAGCTCCGCATCGCTGCACTCACCGCTTGCGTGCAGTGCGCGGCGCGTCTCGAGCGCGGCACCCAGCGAGGCCTTCGCCCGCGCCACATCCTCGAAGCCGAGATGCACGATGCCCACGGTGTCGAGCACGCCCGACAGCACCGCGGGCTCCGAGGCGAGCTCCTCGCGTGCGTTCTGCTCGATCAGCTCGAGAAACTCCTCGACGGAAAGCTGCGCGCTCCCCGCGGCCGACTCCGGATTCACGCTTCCTACCGCATCCCGGAAGCTCGTCAGCGTGCGTTCCGCGCGGATGCGCGCGCGCTCGGCGTTCGCGTAGAGGAACGCGAGCGCCACGCTCGCGGCGAGGATCGTGACGAGCAGCGCGCCCGCCGCGCTCGAGGCCACCCAGTGCCGCCGCAGCTGCTTGCGCACGACATACGCCACGCTGTCCTCGCGCGCGAGGATCGGCCGTCCGTCGAGAAATCGAGCGAGGTCCTCCTCGAGAGCGTCCGCCGAGTCGTAGCGGCGCGCCGGATCCGCGGAGAGGAGCCGCAGCACGATCACATCGAGGTCACGGTCGATCGCCGAATCGATCGCGCTCGGGCGCTGCGGGGCGGAACCCGACTTCTGGATGACGAGCTCGGAGATCGACTTCGCGCCCTCGAATGGCCGGCGCCCGACGAGACACTCGTAGAACACGACGCCCAGCGCATAGAGGTCGCACCGTGAATCGATGGCGTTGGGATCGCCTGCGAGCTGCTCGGGCGCCGCGTAGGCGAAGGTCCCGAGGAACTCGCCGACGAGCGTCGTGCCCGACGCGACGCTTCCCGGCGGAGCCTCGCCATCGCTTCGCGCGAGCCCGAAGTCGAGCACGCGCGGCACGCCGTCGCGGTCGACGACGATGTTGCCAGGCTTGAGGTCGCGGTGGATCACACCGCGACGGTGCGCGTAGGCCACGCCATCGGCCACCTTCCGCATGAGTTCGGCGACGGCGCGCGGCGCGAGACGCCTGCTGCGCACGAACTGATCGAGCCGCTCGCCCTCGACGAGCTCCATCGCGAACCAGGGTTCGCCACGGCGCGAGATACCGCTCTCGTAGAGCGTGACGATGGAGGGATGACGCAGCCGCGCGACGATCTCGACCTCGCGCTCGAAGCGCACGCGCTCGCGTTCGCCCGCGAAGCGTCCGCCGAGAAGCATCTTGACCGCGCAGGTGCGCCGGGTCGCGATCTGCTCGGCGCGATACACCGCGCCCTGCGCACCGCGGTGGATCTCGTCGTCGAGCCGGTATCCGGGAATCGGCGAGTCGTCCTCGCCCCGCGTCGCCGGAGGAAGCGGCGCAAGCGTCCCGGCAGCCTGCGCGAACTCGCCGAGGAAGGCGTTGTCGGCGCCGATCCGATCGACGATGGCGCGGCAGACCGGACACGCCGCGAGATGCGACTCGACGCCCTGCGCGACGGGTGCGGCCGGATCCGTGCGTGCGATCGCGGCGAGTTCGAGATCCTCGCGCGAGAAGGCGCCGCAACCCGAGCCCATCGACTGCGTCCGGGAGCGGTCGTCGTTCATCCGCCACGCAGCCCATCGGACGGGCGCGAGCCCGATGCGTCCCACTCGCCGGGAGCCTCCTCGTACTCCGCCTCGAGCCGGACGACGATCTCCCGCAGCTTGGCGGCCACGCGGCTCTTCGCGAGGTAGACATCGTGCGTCGACATGCCCATCTGCTCCGCGACGACCTGCGGCGACAGACCGTGGTAGACGAGCATCTCGAACGCCTCGACCGTCCTCGGATCGGTGCGCGACTTCGTCCTGAGTTCCGAGAGCGCCTCGCGCAGCAGCGACTGCCGTCGCTCGGCCTCGTAGGCGGCTCCAACGGAGCGTTCGTCGTCGAGATCGATCATCGCGCTCTCGCCCCGCTCCACGCGCGCGGTCCCCGCGCGCCGCCGCTGGTCGAGCACGCGGTAGCGCGCGATGGTCACGAGCCACGCGCCGAGCCGGCCGCGAGAGCGGTCGTAGCGGCCCTCGCGATACTCCTCGACGAACCGCACGATCGTCTCCTGCGCGATCTCGCCGGCATCCGAATCGGGAAGTCCGCACTTGCGCACGAAGCCCGTCAGGATCGGCCGGTAGCGCCGGTCGAACGCCTCCCACGCCGCGGCGTTGCGCGGATCGAACAGCCCCGCGAGGAGCGCGGTCGTCGTGCGGTCGGGATCGAACGGCTGTGCATCCACGCCGCGATGCTACCACGGCCTCCATCCACGGCCAACGCCGTCGCACGCATCACTCGCGCAGCGAACGCGCGATCGAGACCTCGTGCACGCGCATCGACAGCCGGTCGAGCGCCTGCTTCGCCTCGTTGAACGCGTTGGGCTCGACCGACCGGGGATCGCGGGCCGCCGCCTCGCAGCGGTCGCGCACTTCCTTCATCGCCTTCTCGAGCTGATCGACATACTCGGGCTCGAGCTGCGGCCGCACCCTCGCGAGCGCCTCGCCGATCCACTTGAGATCGAGCTCCGAATGCACGCGCAGGTCGATCACCCGATGCAGCGTCATGTCCTCGCGTGCATGCACGAGGCTCTCGCGCTCGATGCGCTCGACCTCGTCCTGCGTCAGTCCGTAGCTCGGCACCACCTGGATCGAAGCCTCGATTCCGCTGCGCTTCTCGACCGCGGCGACCGAGAGCACGCCGTTCTGATCGACCGTGAACGCCACCTCGACCTGCGGGATGCCCGCGGGCATCGGCGGAATCCCGCGGAGTTCGAAGGTACCGAGCGAGCGGCAGTGCTCCGCCATCTCGCGCTCGCCCTGAAGCACCTGGATGCGCACGCTCGTCTGCCCGTCCTTCGAGGTCGAGAAGCGCTCCGTGGCGCGCGTCGGAATCGGACTGTTGCGCATGACGAGCTTCGCCATGGTGCCGCCGACCGTCTCGATGCCGAGCGACAGCGGGATCACATCGAGCAGCAGCAGATCGCGCCGACCTCCACCGACGATCGCAGCCTGCACCGCGGCTCCGAGCGCGACCACACGGTCGGGATCGAGTGCGGTGTAGGGCTCGCATCCGAAGAAGCGGGCGACCGCCTCGCGCACCGCGAGCAGACGCGTCGAACCGCCGACGAGCACGACGCGGTCGATCTCATCCTTCGCGCACTGCGCGTCCCGAAGCGCACGCGCGCACGCATCGAGCGTGCGCGCGACGAGCGGCGCGCACACCGAGTCGAGCGCCGCGCGATCGAACGCGAGCGTCCGCACGCCCACGCCGAGATCGACGCGCTCCTCCGCCCGCTCCCGCTCCGACAACACGACCTTGATGCGCTCGGCGACCTCGAGCAGCATCGCGCGATCGGTCGCACGCTCGCCGATCGCAGGCTCCGCTTCGATCCAGGCCGCGACGATCGCGCGGTCGACATCGTCACCGCCAAGCGCCGTGTCTCCCGCCGTCGCGAGCACCTGGAAGCAATCCGCACCCACGGACTCGCCGGGGACGATGTCGAGCACCGTCACATCGAAGGTGCCGCCACCGAGGTCGTACACCGCCAACCGCTCTGCGCGGCGCGACTGACCGATGCCGTACGCCAGCGCCGCAGCGGTCGGCTCGTTCACGATGCGCACCGCCTCGAGCCCGGCGAGCCGAGCGGCGTCGCGCGTGGCCTGGCGCTGCGCATCATCGAAGTAGGCCGGAACGGTGATGACGGCCCTGCGAACAGCGACGCCGAGATCCCCCTCCGCGATCGACCTGAGCTCGCGCAGCACCTCCGCCGCGACCTGATGCGGCGTCACGATCCGCCCATGCACCTCGAGGGCGGCGATACCGCGCGGACCCTCGACGAGCGGGACCGCGAACGAACGCGCGAATCCAGCGCACTCCGCAGCCGCGCGCCCCATCAGTCGCTTCGCGCTCGCGATGGTTCGCTCGGCATGCGCCGCCCGTTCGCGTCGCGCGACCTCCCCGACGACCTCCACCCCCTCCGGACCGAACCGAACCACCGAAGGCACCATCTGACCGGATTCGCCGGCACCGAGCACGCGGGGCCCCGAGTCGAAGCAGTAGGCCACCAGCGAGTTCGTCGTGCCGAGGTCGATACCCACGATCGGGTCCGCCCCGACCTTCTCCGCGGAAGCGGACGAAGCACGCGCTGGATCGTTGGCAGAGGTCTCCATCGGGCCGCGATGGTAGGGTCTTCACGCCGATCGCGCCCCCGTACCCGCAGCGCGTTCCGCGCCGCACGCCGGGGAAGTCCCGGAAGGCGGGGACGGAAAGGATGTGTATCCCCTGTAGCGGAAAACCAGTGAAAAGGCCGCCCCACGCGTGCGGGGGCGGCCTGTCGTCCTGATTCATGCCTGGGTGCCGTCACTCTGCGGCATTGCCTTCGTCGATCGCCATGGAAGCGAGCCCGTCCGACTATCGCACATGCGCAGCATGCGATCCGCGGGCTTCATCCTGAGTGCGAGTCTCCTCGGGCGATCGCGAGAGCATGCGTGCGATCAACTCGTCGCGACGGATGCACTGGCTTCCCCTCGGATCGGTGATCGGGATGATGCGCTCGAAGCGACCTGCCTCGGGGTCCATCCGACGGATCGCCACGATGAGACGATCGCGGGCAATCCGCTTCCGCTCGAGTGCTTCCTCGAACAGCGCCGTCTCGTCGAGCTGAACGCCCGCATCGGGGCAATGCTCGACGCCGAGTCGCAGGGGCGACTCAGCAAGCGGCTCGTGCATCAGCGGTCGATGGTCGCACTCGCCGCCGTTCGGCGAGGGCGTTGCATGCCCCGTCTCCGAAGCGGGATGCTCGCCCCGCTGCCGGCTCGTCGCCGGTCCTGCTCGATTCGATGAGTGTCCTGAGTTTGGTGAGTGCACGGTGTTTCCAATTGTTGATGGTTGATACGGGAACTCCCAGTGAACTGGCCGCCGCCTGATAGTCGAGTCCTTCGCAGACGATCAGGCGAATCGCAGTCTGTTCCGAAGGCGTCAACTGGCGCATCGCCGCTTGAATGCGATCCGGGTCCCGCGTCGCGGAATCCGAAGTCGCCAGACCTCCGGTGGCTGACACAGCCTGCCCGAGGCCCGACTCCAGATCAGGCACCATCCTGCCGGAGGCCTGGAGAATCTCACGGAATCGCTGCGCCCGTCCGTGCCTGCGCCGGACCAGATTTTCTGCGATCCGGAGGAGATAAGCGACGCTGATGCTCATCCTTTCCAGATTCCGGACCCGAAGCAGGCGAACGAAGGACTCGTGCGCAACCTCCTCCGCGACCTCCTCGTCCACAAGTTTTCGGGCGAAGGCGAACACCCGATGGTAGTTCGCCTGATAGAGCGCGCCGACGATCTCGGCACGCGCGCGGGCATCCCGATTCGCGACAGGAGCTTCGGTCTCGGGCGCTTGCGCAGCGCTCGACGCAGTCGATGCAGAAGGCGCGAGCGCCCCTCCGCCCGACTGGTCCACGCACTGGCCGTGATGAGCGATTCCATGCTCCATCGGAAGGCAGGATGCTACGGCCACCCCCGCCGCCGACCGAACGGAATCGTCTGATTCTCCGGCGTTCCCCTCGTGATCGCGCAGGAATCGCGCGTGCTCCGTCGCCACTCCCGCGCGGCATGCGCGCAAGACCCCATCCGACAGGCGCGTAGCCATCATGGTGCCGCTCCTCCTCTGTCCGTCCCCGAGTCCTTCGGGGTGCGCGATTGCGAGTCGACCCGATCCGGCCGCCGCCGGGCTCGGGCTGGTCCGCCAACTTCGCGCAGAACCGGAGATTCTCGGACGCCATGGACGCCCGATGCCCCACCCACCCTGGGGGGCGCGAGGCAATCCCTCGCCGTCGCACCGCCTTTCACCCGAGCCCGCGATCGGCAAAAAGAAAAAGCGCCCGAGCAGAGGCAACGCGCGGGCACTCGGAGAGTTTCCAAGGTTCAAATTCGCAGCCCCGACGGCGCACCGTCGGACCGCGCGCCTCGGCGAGAGCCTCCGACCGGCCGGTCGGAAGCTCTCGCCGAAGGGCGGTTCCCGCCTCCGCATCCGTGCGGAGCACGCCACCGCCTCGCGAGGCAGTCCGTTGCCTCACGCATCCCTTTCCGTCCGTCTCCGCCGCAGGTCATGCGGGAGACGAGTCCTGCATTCGTTTCTCGTTCGGCGGGCCGGCATCCCTGCGGCCCGTGCACGCGCTTCCATGCAGCGTGCAGAAGGACAACCCTTCAAAAATGCGCCGTCTTTCGCCCAAGCGTTCGGATGGGGCAACTACTCACCCCACGGAAGACGACCCGAGTCGCCAGGGATCGCGGTCGAAGCCTCACGACCCGAAGCGCTCGCCAGCGACCGGCTGCGCATCGATCACATCGCGGAACCGACGCAGCGAGAGGGTGCGCAGAAACGCGAGCAGCGCATCCATGTCGCGATCCGAACCGACGCGTCGGAAGCGCGTCCGCTCATCACCTTCGCGAACCATGCAATCGAACTCGTCGTCGCCCTCCGCGCTGCCGGCGCCGGCTGCAGCGCGTTGCGCCTCGACCACCGCTCGCGTGAGCCGAACGAACTCGGAGATCTCGCCGTCCGCGAGCGCAGTCGAGTAGTCGGTCTGCTTCAGGCGCGCCGACACACCGCCACCCGAGGAAAAGTCGCCATCACGATCGACCTCGAAGTACATCGCCTGCCCCTTGTCGGCGCTCACCCACAGGAGTTCAAGCGCGACACCGTCGGTGCGATCGATCGCTTCGGGCGCCGATCCGCATGCGGCGAGCAGCACGCATGCCGCGGCTGCCGTGAGCAGCCCGCGGATCACGCTCATCGCGTGTCATCCTTCCGGAAGCGCGCGTACGGATCACGACCGACCTCGTAGCGGATCGGAAGCTCCGCGCTCTCGATGAGCGCCTCGTCGCTTGCCCAGGCGAGCGCCCCCACCGCGCGGATCACGCGCCGCATCGCGGGCTCGGTTCCGTCCTCCGGTCCGTACCGGCGCACGAACGCAAAGCGTCGTCCATCGGCGGTCACTTCGATCGACGCAATGATCTCACGCGGGCCCGGCGTCGCAAGCCGCGGATTGCCGGTCGTATCGCTCGAGTCGGGCGAGGCGAAGCCAACCGCGCGAAGCGTGGACCAGAGTTCGGCCATCTGCTCGCGCGAAAGCCTGCGCACGCGCGCAGGCCGGACACCCTCGGGTGGAAGCAGGTCCGTCTCGCCATGCAGCGTTCCATCGGAAAGCAGCACGAACGACGCGGGTCGCTCCTCGACCCTCGACTGACCGCCGAGCGCACCACCCGGCCGGATGTGGATCTCGATGGACAGGTCCGCGGGGAGATCACCGACCGGATCGCGCGCGGCCGGCGCGTCCGCGACCGAACCGATCGGGGCACTCGCCGCGGGAGCGGGCGTCGCATCGGGCCTTCCCGTCGCGCAGCCAGCCATCGATACCACCGCGGCGATGGCGGCGGCAGGGAACGGAGTCTTGAATGCACGAAGCAGCCGCATGGTGGAAAGGTACACGAACCAAGATCGTCGGACGCGCTACTCTGTCGGCCTATGCGTACGAGCGTGCTCTGGATCAACGACTACCTCGATCGCCCCGCCGATGCCGCGGAACAGGCCGCGGTGCTGACTGCCGCGGGGCTTCCGCTCGACGGCGCCGACACGGCGGAGAACGGCGAACCCTGGCAGGAGATCGAGACGACCTCGAACCGTGGCGACTGCCTGTGCCACGCGGGCATGGCGCGCGAGATCGCCGCCTCGACGGGCCGCAGTCTCCGGCTTCCCCCGGTGTCGCTCGCGCCATCGGCCGAACGCGCCGCGGACATCGTCTCCGTTCGCAACCACGAGCCCACGCTCTGCCCCCGCTACACCGCGCGCGTCATCCGCGGCGTGAAGGTCGGCCCGAGCCCGGACTGGCTCGCACGCCGCCTCGTCGCGATCGGACAGATCCCGAGGAACAATGTCGTCGACGCCACGAACTTCGTGCTCTTCGAACTCGGGCAGCCGACGCATGTCTTCGACCTCGCCACACTCGCAGGCAGTCAGATCCATGTCCGCCGGGCCACCGCGGGAGAGGCCTTCCTGCCCCTCGGCGGAGACGCGAAGGAGATCAAGCTCACCACCGACGATCTCGTCATCGCCGATCGCGACCGCGCCGTCGCGCTCGCGGGCGTGAAGGGTGGAGCACTCGCGAGCGTCACGGAGTCGACGACCGATCTCGTCCTCGAGGCGGCGACCTTCGACGCGGTCGCGGTGCGCAACGCGAGCAGGCGCCACGGCATCTCGAGCGATTCGTCGTACCGCTTCGAGCGCATCGTGCATCCTGCGGAGATCGACGCCGCCGCCGATCGCCTCGCCGCACTCATCATCGAGATCGCGGGTGGAACGCTCTGCGACGGCGTCGTCGCAGACGGCGCGCCGATGCCCGAACCCCGCCGCATCACGCTGCGCCCGGCGCGCGCGCGGCAGGTCCTCGGCATCGATATCCCCACGGCGCGCATGGTCCGCCTTCTCGACACGCTCGGCTTCTCGCCGACGGTCGGTGGAGCGGGTGACGCGGAGGTCATCGAGACGATCGCACCTCCCCGCCGCGTCGATGTCGAGCGCGAGATCGATCTCATCGAGGAGATCTGCCGCCTCAACGGCATCGATGCGCTTCCGGTGAGCGACACCATTCCGATCCGCGTACCTCAGCGCAATCCCGTCGAGCGCGGTACGCGCGACTGCAAGGACCTGCTGGTCTCGATGGGATTCATCGAGACGATCACGCACTCGCTCGTGTCGGAGAAGTCCGCATCGATGTTCCTCGGGGCGGGCGCATCGCTTCTTCGCGTCGACGACGAGCGCGCCGGCGGCGAGCCTGCGCTCCGACCGAGCGTGGTCACGAGCCTCCTGCGCGTACGGCGCCACAACGAGGACCAGGGTGCGGAGAACCTCCGGCTCTTCGAGTTCGCAAGCGCCTTCCACTACGCGGGGGGCACGCATGTCGAGCGGCCGACGCTCGCGATGGTGGCCGATGCGCCCGCCGATGCGCGCGATGCGCAGGGTGCCTACCGCTTCATGCGCGGTTCGGTCGAGCGCGTGCTGCAGCTCGTCGTGCCGCGCGTCTCGCGGATCGAGTTCACGCCCGTGGACGAGGGATCCGCGGCGAACACGCCGTGGCTCTCCGCAGCCGCCCGCGTTCGGATCGACGGTCGCGACATCGGCGCCGTGGGTCTCGTCGACGCAGCCGTCCTCAAGGCGCACGGCATCGACCGTCCCACCGCCGCAGCCGAGCTCGAGCTGCGTCCCCTGCTCGCGCAGTACCCGCCCGAGAACGCAGCCACCGAGCTCCCGGCCTTCCCCGCGGCCGATCGCGACATCTCCGCGATCGTCGCCGACGACATCGCCTACGGCGCCATCGAATCGCGCATCGGCGGGCTCGGCCTCGCCCACCTCGAGTCGATCTCGTTCGTCACCACCTATCGCGGCAAGCAGATCGGCGAGGGACGCAAGAGCGTGTCGCTCCGTCTCGTGTTCCGCAAGCCCGATGGAACGATGACGAGCGAGGAGGCCGACGCCGAGGTTGCGCGCGCGGTCACCGTCCTGAAGGCCGAACTCGGCGCGGAGATCCGCTCGTGAGCGAAGGCCGGCTCGATCTCGGCGCCATGCGTGTGGGCGAGTACCTCGAACGGCTTGCCGCAGCGGTACCCGTGCCCGGCGGAGGCGCCGTCGCCGGCATGACGCTCGCGCAGGCGAACGCGCTGGGTGCGATGGTCGTCGGCTACGCGATCGGCAAGCCCCGCTTCGCACCGCACGATGCCGCTCATCGCGAGGCTCTCACCGCGTTCGAATCGGGGCGCCTGCGCGCGCTCGATCTCGCCGCCGAGGACGCAGAGGCCTACGCGCATCTGAACGCACTCTGGAAGCTGCCGAAGGACGATCCGCGGCGTGCCGACTTCGCATCGGCGGTGCTCGGAGCGATCGCTGCGCCGAAGGCCACGCTCGAACTCGCCCGAGCCACGGTCACCGCACTCGAAGTCCTCGTGGGCACCACGAGCGCCGCCCTCGCAAGCGACCTGCGCATCGCGCTCGATCTTGCGCTCACGGGCGCTTCGGCGGCTCAGGAGAATGTACGGATCAACCTACCCTCGGTCACCGACGAGTCGGCGCGGTCCGCAATCTCGACCTCAACCGAGGCGCTTCTTGCCGAAGTGAAGGCCCGGGTCGCCGACGCGCACGCGCGTCTCGGCTGAACGCTCAAGCGCCCCCGGCGCGGCGGCCGAAGTACGGCGTGGATTCCCCGCCGTGCCAACCCCCCGGGAACACTCCGATCGCCGCGATATCCGTGATGTCCTCGACATCGACGGGCTTCGTTCGCCCTCATCCGTTCCGCCCTCGTCCGTTCCGCCCCCGTCCATTCCGCCCTCGTCCGTTCCGCCCTCGTCCGTTCCGCCTGCGGACGACGACGCGCGCGCCGGAGGTGCGCGGAACTTCCTGATGATCTGGTTCCGCTGCTGCCAGACCTACGGTCGACTTCCGAAGTCGCGCGATGGAGCGTGCTACGAAGGGCGATGCCCCAAATGCCACGCGCGCCTGACCGTCCCGATCGGAAGCGGCGGTACGAACCGCCGCATGTTCGAAGCCGGCTGACCGCGTGGACCGCGTAGACTGCCCGCGTGCCAGATCCCGCCGCCATCCTTGGAGGACTCGCGTTCCTCGGCGTCTCCGGTGGCCT
>JBEAQW010000078.1:0-12735 GCA_041163725.1 Planctomycetota bacterium | reverse complement strand
AGCACCGCGAAGGTTGAATCAGGAAGCACACGGGCCCGCGGCGATTGCCGCGGGCCTGTTTCATTTCCATCCGATCGTGCGGACGGGACCGTCGCAACGGCCGCGCGCCGCGAGCAGCTCATTCGCAGCGATCGGGGATGCCGTTCGCGTTGGAGTCGGCCACGCGCCCCGCTCGGATCGCGGCGAAGTCGATCTCGCCATCGCTGTCGCAATCGGCGGACCACTCGACGATGAACCCGCACGGTTCGCCGTCGCCGATGCGCGTGTGGGGCGCAGCGACCAGGGCCGCGCGCGCTCCGTCTGGCAGCAGCGAGCGGAGGAACTCGTCGCGTGCGGCGCCGCCGGCGGTCGCGAGGCTGCCGCGCAGGCGTGACGCGCGCCGTTCGACGGAGGCGTGCTCCATCGGTTCATCGGAGGCGAACCCGATGAACTGGAACCAGTGTCCATCGCCGCCGGCTTCGGGCGCCCACATGGTGGGAAGGCCCGACGAGGCACGCCGATCCTGTGGCGGGAGCACGATCTCGTCGTCGTAGATCAGCTCCGGCTCCGATGCCGAATCGCGCAGGCCGGTCGAGGCGATCCAGATGGACGCGAGTCCGATCGCAGCCCCGACGGTGAGCGCCATGGGACGCGGGCGCCGCATGCGCGACCGGCGGGCGTCTCGCGGATCACCCCGATGCCCGGCGTGGCCCTCCTCCGTGTGACCGACCTCCGTTGTCCGCATCTCCTCGTCGCAGAGCACAAGCCGCTCCACACGCGCCACGAGGTCGGCAGGCACACCGCGTTCGAGCGCCTCGACAAGCCGTGCATGGCGCTGCGGGGCGGGCAGATCGACGACCTCCTCGAACAGGTCGCGCATCGCGCCGCTCACTTCGCATCCGCCCGCCGGCGTGGCATCGGCATGGCCTGGGTCGGGGCGATCGGACGATTCAGGGTTCATGGGCGAGCGGACTCAGCGGGAAGGATGGCGCATGCGCCGACCTGCAACATGCGCGCCGATCAGGATCGCGCGCAGCGGATCCTCGCCATGGACGCACGCAATCATCGCAATTGTCACGGTATGATGCGCGCTACGACACGAGGATGGACGCTCCCATGGAACCATCAGGCGAAATCACGCAGATCCTCGAGAAGGTCAACCGCGGCGACGAGGGTGCGCTGGAGATTCTCTCCGCACGCTGCCTCGATGAGCTGCGCACGATCGCCCGCGCAGCCAAGTCGACCCACGGCGCGCCGCGCGAGATGCAGACGACGATGGTCGTGCACGAGGTCTTTCTCAAGCTGCATCGGAAGCAGCCCAGCAAGCCGTGGGAGAACTCGGCGCACTACTTCGGGAGCGCCCGCCATGCGGCGTCGCAGGTCATCCTCGACGCGCACCGCCGTCGGTCGACGCGTGATCGCGGACAGGACGAACTCGTCGCACGGCGCGATGCCGCAGCGAAGGATCCCACCACCCTCGGCGCGCGCGAGGAGATGGCGCGCGTCGTGCGCGCGCTTGACGAACTCTCGCGCGGCTTTCCCCGTGCCGCGCAGGTGGTGGTGTACAAGCTGATTCACGGCAAGACCGACGACGGGATCGCGGAGTTGCTCGGCGTGAGCCGACGCACGGTCCAGAACGACTGGCGGTTCGCACGCGCGTACCTTCGCGACGCGCTGGATCGCCCCCCAGAGTCGCCTGAGTCGCCAGTCTGATCGGCCGATTCGAGCCCGATTCGACCGCCCTCCCGTTCCGGGAAGGCCCGATCACGGAGTTTCGGCTTGCGTTTCGCGGACCTCGCGGCACGATGGGGCCGTGCCTGTGATCGCCAGTTCCGCCCTTTCGCTGCTCCTCCTGCCCGCCCCCGCGCCCCTGCAGTCGCTCGAGGTTGCGGTCGACGGACGCACGCATCGGTTCGCGCTGACGGCCCTCGAGGAATTCGACCAGACGGCCATCGAGATCCGGGGCGCCCGCGGCAGCGTCACGCACGCAACCGCCGAGTCGCTCGGCGTCCGCTCGCTCCGCGGCGCGGTGGGCGAGCTGACGCTCTGCGCCACCGTGGTGGGCGGATCACTCCGGGGCGAACTCGTCGACCACTCGACCGGGGCGCTGTACCGCCTCGACGAAACCCCCCTTCCATGGATCGCTCCACGCATCGGCACCCCGCGCCCCGTGCGCGCGCTGCCGGCCGAGCGGGTGCCGTTCGGCTGCGGCGTGGGCGACGGGACTGGGGACGAGCATGTCGGAGGCCACGATCACGACGGGCACGGCGAGTCGATCATCCCGCCGGCCGCCCCGGCGATGCTCGGCGGGACCTGCCGCCGCGAGTGCGTGTTCCTCTGCGACAGCGACTTCCTGTTCTTCCAGGCCTACG
The DNA here is from genome assembly GCA_041163725.1 of Planctomycetota bacterium. GTDB lineage: Bacteria > Planctomycetota > Phycisphaerae > Phycisphaerales > SM1A02 > QWPT01. Next base: position 10,384 of record JBEAQW010000078.1, on the reverse strand, counting down.
GCCCGGCACCCGCGAACACCACCGCCGCGATCCTCCAGACGATGAACACGGTCGATGCGGTCTACGAGAAGCATGTCGGCGTGAGCTTCGCCGCGAGCGCCATCATCGTGCGCACCGACCCCGCGACCGACCCCTACGCGGGCCTCGTCGCGGCGGGCGCCGTGCTCGACCGCGCGCGCGTCGAGTGGACCGGCACGACGCTCTACGAACGCGATCTCGTGCACATGTTCAGCGGCACCGGCTACTCGGACGGCATCGCCGGCGTCGCGTGGGTGGGCGTCGTCTGCTCGAGCTACGGCGTCGGCATGACGCGCTTCGCCGACTCCGCCGTGATGTGCCACGAGGTCGGCCACAACTTCGGCGCGCCCCACTGCGCCGACGAGCCCTGCGACACGATGTGCGGCGGCTGCCTGCTGATGGGCCCGAACGACAAGATCATCATGACGAACCACCGCAACGGCGTCGCATGCCTTGCGGAGGATCCGTCGGCACCGCATCCGATTCCGCCCGATGCGCAGCTCGACCGGTTCAGCGTCGCCACGGGCAGCGCCGCGAACGCGCTCGATGTGCTCGCGAACGACACCGACTACTCGTGCGAGCCGCTCGTGATCGGCGCGTTCGACGCGACGAGCGCGCGCGGTGGCTCGGTCGCGCTCGGGAGCGCCGAGGACGGCTCGACGCGGCTGCTCTACACGCCGCCCGCGGGCTACTTCGGAAGCGACACCTTCACCTACACGCTCGTCGACGCCGACGGCCTCACCGACGATGCGGAGGTCCGCGTGACCGTGACCACCGCGTCGCGCTACTCGGTCGGCCGGACCTGCGACGCCATCACGCAGTCGCTGCAGCAGGCGATCGACTTCGCCGATCCCGTGCTCGGAGCCGACATCGATGTCGGACCGGGCCGCTACGGCTCGATCGACTTCAGGGGAAAGCCCGTCCGGCTGCGCGCGAGCGCGGGGCCGCTCGCGACCTTCATCGACGGCGCGGGCGCGCGCTGCGCGACGATCTCCGGCGCGGGCGCGAACGGCGCGCTCATCGAGGGCTTCACGCTCCACGGCGGCAGTGCGTCCGAAGGCGGCGGCATCCTGATCGACGGCGTCGGCGGGGCATCGGTGCGCAACTGTCGCTTCATCGGAACGGCGGCCACCACGCGCGGCGGTGCGATCATGGTGCGCGGCACGACGGCGACGATCGCCGACTGTCTCTTCGACCAGACGACCGCCGCTTCGGGCGGCGCGATCATGAGCGAGTCGTCGACGGTCACGGTCGAGCGATGCGACTTCTTCCGCACCTCGGCGACCGCGGGCTCGGGCGGCGCGCTGCTCGCGACGGGCCCCGCGATCTGCCGCGTGACCTCCTCGACGGCCGCGCAGTGCAGCGCGACTGCGAACGGCGGGACGCTCCGCTTCGAAGGCGGCACGACCGGCCAGGTCGGCGACTGCGCGTTCTGCGGCGGCACGCCCAACAACATCTCGGGCGCCTACCAGAACCTCGGCGGCAACTCCTCGCTCGCGAACTGCGCGGACTGCGCGGCGCTGCCGTGGCGCAACGCATCCGATTGCGACGCGAACGGCACGCCCGATCACTGCGATCGATACGACGGAACCGCGGCCGACGCGAATGGCGACGGCCTTCCAGACGAGTGCGAGAGCCTCGCGGACCTGCTGCTCGCCGACTGGAACTCCTCGTGCGGCGGCAACGGCAGCGCCTACGAGCTGGTCCTCGTGCAACCCGCCGCGAACTGGCTGACCGCCTACAACGCGGCGATCGCGCGCGGCGGCCGGCTTGCCACGATCACCTCGCAGTCCGAGGCGGACTTCGTGTACCGCACGCTTGTCTCGAACGGCATCGGCTGGGCGGGCGCGCAGGGACCGTGGATCGGCCTCTACAAGCAGGCAGGCGTCTGGCGCTGGGTGACGAACGAGCCATACGAGTTCACGCAGTGGGCGCCCGGCGAGCCGAACAACAGCGGCGACCGCGCGCGCTACTGGAATCCCGCGGGCGTGTCGCCGACCTGGGACGACCAGCCTGCGGCGAACACCTCGATCTCGTTCCTCGTCGAGTACGCCGACGCCACCGACTGCAACGGGAACGGACTTCCCGATGCGCGCGACATCGCGCTCGGGGTCTCGGCCGATGGCGATGGCGACGGTGTGCCCGACGAGTGCGCGCCGCCCTGCCCCGCGGACCTCGACGGAAGCGGCACCGTCGATGCGGCAGACCTCGCGGCGCTCCTCGGCGCGTGGGGTTCGCCGGCGGCGGATCTCGATGGCAACGGGGCCGTCGACGCCGCGGATCTCGCCGTACTGCTCGGCGCGTGGGGACCGTGCTGAGCGGATGTCGCGTTGATCACGCGCCCGCTCACAGCGGGAGCGAACGGATGAGCGGGATCAGAAGCACGAACTGTGCGACGAAGAGGATTCCTCCGATCGCCAGCAGCACCCAGGTCACCGTCATCCAGGTGCGGTAGTTGCGCTCCTCCCTCTCGCCTTCGGTCACACGACCGACCGCGTAGAAGTTGTTTGCGCGACTCGCCATCACCAGCGGTACCACGCCGATCGGAAGGCAGCAGAAGAAGAGCGTGAGGACCGTCGCCACGATCGAGGCGGCGAGACTCACGCGGCGCCCCGATGCGAGCATGGGCGTCGCACCGACGCCCGCAGGAGAGGTGGGCGGCGTCGTGGGCGGCGTCACGGGCGCGGGCGGCAGGCCCTCGAGGACCATCGGCGCCGGGATCCAGTCGGCGGAGTTCTCCTCGCAGAGATGCGCGCTCGCCGTGAGCCGTCCCTCGGCCACGAGCGTGCGCAGCTCCTCCACCGTGAACGGCCCGTAGGTCGTGCCGTCACCGATGGAGAGCCAGTAGCGCATGCCTGCGAACCTTCCTCTTCAGGCGCCCCGCCACTTCAGGCGGACCGGGCCCGATGGCTCAGAGATTCTCGACTTCCCAACCCTTGCGGTAGGTGCGTCGCAGCGCGGCCGACGCGGCGGCGCTGTTGGAGAAGGTGCACGACTTCGCGTCGTACATGAGCTCCTTGCCCGGCTCGACCGAGCTCATGGCGCCGATCGAGAGGCTTTCGCACATCTTGCCGCCGAGCTCGAACCGCGACACGCAGTCGTTCTTCTTGCCCGCGAAGCAGGCGTCGACCCAGTCGTGCCAGTGGTTCGAATTGCCGAGATCGGTCTCCGGCATCGCCTCGTGCTCGAGCTTGCCGTCCTTGGTGCGGCGGAAGACGCGCGCCCACGAGTGCTCGATCGGGAACCACATCACGCCGCGCGAGCCGACGAGGATGACGCCACCGTCGCCCTTGACGACATTGCGCCCCTTCTCGCCGCCCTCCCAGCCCTCGGGCAGGCCGATGGCGTTGAAGTCGGGGAACTGGCCGCCGTCGAACCACTTGAGCGTGAGGCCGTTCTTGTCGGTGCGCGGGCCGGGCGCGTACTTCACGACGACCGACTCGCTCTCGGGGAACTGGTCGGCCGACGCCTTGTTCGGGTTGCAGATCGCGCTGATCGGCGCGCCGAGCTCGAGCTCGTAGAACGGGACATCGAGCATGTGGCAGCCCATGTCGCCGAACGCGCCGGTGCCGAAGTCGATGGTGCCGCGCCAGGCGAACGGCGTGTAGCCGTTCTTGTGCGGACGATCCGGCGCGGTGCCGAGGAAGAGATCCCAGGAGAGGAAGTCGGGGATCGGGTCCGAACCCTCTGGGCGCGGGTTGCCCTGCGGCCACCAGCCTGCGGGGCGATTCGTCCACGCGTAGACCTCGCTGACCGGGCCGATCACGCCTTCCTGGAGCAGCTTGCGGCCGTAGCGGCGCCACTTGGTGGCGATGCGCTGCGTGCCCATCTGCGTGACGATGTTCGGCATGCTCGCCGCGACTTCGGCGAGGCGGCGGTTCTCCCAGGCGCCCTGCGCGAGCGGCTTCTGGCAGTAGACATGCTTGCCCATGTTCATCGCGGCCATCGAGATCGGCGCGTGCATGTGGTCGGCGGTCGAGCAGACGACCGCGTCGAACTTGTCGCCCATCTTCGCGTAGGCCTCGCGCCAGTCGCGGAACTCGGCGGCCTCGGGGAAGCGCGCCTTGACGGTCTCGCGGTTCGCGTTGACCGAGTCCTTCTTCCAGCGGTCGATCTGGCGCTGGTCGACATCGACGAGGCCGACGATCTCGACCATCTTGTGGCTCGCGACCTCGTTGAGGTCCGACGCGCCCATGCCGCCGCAGCCGACCTTGAGCACGCGCATCTTCTCGTTCTGGCCGAGTCCGCCGCGGAGGAACGCCGGGGCGGCGCCCGAGGCGATCTGCGAGGCGAGTCCGCCGCCGAGCGAGGCCGCGAACGGAGTGGCGAGGGTGGTCAGGACGAAGCGGCGACGCGTGATGCTCATGGGGTGAGGGACTCCTGTAAGGTCGCCATTCAACCACAAAGAGATGGTCGCGTTGAGGCCCGCCTGTGCGGATGCGGGAATTTTGGCAAGACTTTCGCGGGCGGCCGCGGCGTGGCGCCAAGCCATACATTGCCACGATGCCCAGGAAGAAGTCCGCCCGCGTCGCGCAAGCCATGACTCCGCAGATCGATCCGCACTTCGATCCCGACGCCGCCGCGACCGGTGACGGGCTCTTCGGACTCGACACGCGCGTCGAGGATGCGCGCATCGTCGTGATTCCCGTGCCATTCGACGCGACGACGAGCTACCGACCGGGCACCGCCGCGGGACCCGCCGCCGTGCTCGAGGCGAGCAAGCAGGTCGACCTCGAGGATCTCCAGTACGGCGCGATCTGGAAGGCGGGCATCGCGATGCTGCCGATTTCGCGCGCGATCGCGGCGCTCTCGAAGCGTGCGCGCGCGGCCGCGGAGCCGATCATCGCGGCGGGCGGCGCCGTGGCGGGCAACCGCGCGCACGCGCGGGCGCTCGAGGCGGTCGATCACGCGAGCGAGCAGGTCCATGGCTATGTCGCGACCGAGGCGGAGCGGATCCTCGACCGCGGCGCGATTCCCGCGCTGCTCGGCGGCGATCACGCGAGCCCGTTCGGTCTCATCGCGGAGCTTTCCGAGCGTCACCCGGGCATGGGCATCCTCCAGATCGACGCGCACGCCGACCTGCGCGACGCCTTCGAGGGCTTCGCCTGGTCGCACGCGAGCATCTTCCACAACGTGATGACGCGTCTCCCCGGCGTCGGCCGGCTCGTGCAGGTCGGCATCCGCGACTTCGGTTCGCGCGAGCGCGCGTTCGTCGAGGGATCGCGCGGGCGCGTGCGCTGCTTCTACGACCAGCTGCTGCGCGACCGCGCCTTCAAGGGCGGTGCGCGCGGATCGTGGAGCGCGATCTGCCGCGACATCGTGAAGGCGCTGCCGCGCGAGGTCTACATCTCGTTCGACATCGACGGCCTCTCACCAGAGCTCTGCCCGAACACGGGCACTCCCGTCCCCGGCGGACTGTCGTTCGCGGAGATGGCGCATCTGCTCGAGACGCTCGCGAACAGCGGACGCCGCGTGATCGGCTTCGATCTCTGCGAGGTCTCGCCGGCGCGCGAAGGCGACTGGGATGCGAATGTCGGGGCGCGCGCGCTCTACAAGCTGCTCGGCTGCACGCTGAAGAGCCGGCGCATGCTCGGCTGAACCACGCTCATTCGGCGTCGTCGCCCGCCGCGGCGGTCGCCGGCGAGTCCGCCACGCGCGCGCGGGCGAGCCACGCATTGCTGCGCGCCTCGAGCGATGCGCGCGCGTCGGTCGCGAGCGAACGGCCGATGCGGTCGGCGAACGCGAGCGCCGGCGCATGCATCTCGCCCCCGAGGCTCTTCGCGCCGTTGCGTGCCCAGAAGTACGCCTCGTCGGCGGACGGCAGCACGCCGCGGCCGTCGCGGTACATGCCCGCGAGATTCAGCATCGCCTCGGGAACGCCCGCCTTGGCAGCGGTCAGGAACAGACGCACGGCCTCGGCCGGCTTCGGATCGGTGCCTTTCCCGTCGGCGAACAGCGCGCCGAGCGAGGTCATGGCGCCGGCGTGTCCACGCTCCGCGGCGCGGGCGTACCAGCGGATCGCCTCGTCGAAGTCGCGCGTGTCGGTACCTCCACGGGAGCAGAGGTCGCCGAGCATCACCATCGAGGCGACATGATCGAACTCGGCCGCGCAGCGAAGCCAGTGCATCGCCTTCGCGCGATCGGCGGGAACGCCGTTTCCATCGAGGTGCGCGAGCGCGAGGTTCGCCATGCCTTCGGCATCGCCGGCCTCGGCCGCCTTCGTGAACCACGCGACCGCCGTCTCGTGGTCGAGCGCGACGCCGTTGGCCGTCGCGTACGCGGCGCCGACGGCGTTCATCGCGCGCGGCGAGCCGGCGTTCGCGGCCTTCATGTTCCATGCGAATCCGGCGGCCGCGTCGCGCGCGACGCCGCGCCCGCGCGCGTGCATCGACGCAAGCAGCGACATCGCGGTCGTATCGCCGGCCTCGGCGGCCTTCGTGTACCAGCGCACCGCCTCGGCGTCGTCGCGCGCCGTTCCGACGCCGCATGCGTAGCGCGCCCCGAGCGCCGTCATCGCGCGGGTGCTGCCCTGCGCGGCCGCACGCTGGTAGAGCCTTCGCGCAGCGTCCTCGTCGCGGCGGACGCCCTCGCCCGAGGTGTGCATCGCCGCGAGGTTCACCATCGCGCGCGCATCGCCCTTGTCGGCGGCGCGGCGATACCAGTCGGCGGCGAGCGCGTCGTCCTCCGCCACACCGCGTCCGTTCGCGTACATCACGCCGAGCATGAACATCGCGTCGCAGTCGCCCTTCTCGGCCGACTGGCGCAGCGCGGTGGGATCGAACCTACCGCTGGTGGCGGGGCCGGCCTCCGACGCGCCGGCGGCGGCGAATGCGGGAAGCGCGAGGCAGACGGCGGCGTAGGCGATCGATCGCATGGTGGATTCCTCTTCCCCCGCGGGATCGCGGGATTCATGGAGGTGCATCGACCGCCGCGCGACGGGCATCCGTCCGCGAAACCGGGATTCGGCGACATGAAGATCGGACCTGCCCGCACAGACGGAACCACGCGCGAGAACGGCGTCCTGCGAGGAGCGGACCGCGGGCGCCTACTCGTCGACCAGCCGCGCGCGCGACTCCGCGAGCCGCGCGCGGCCCGCGTCGTCGAGGCGCGGATAGTGGAGGTCGACCGACGCGAGCGCATCGATGATCGCCGAGGACACGACGAGCCGCGTGTACCACTTGTTGTCGGCGGGCACCACGAACCACGGCGCATGCGGACGCGCCGTCGCGCGGATCATCTCCTCGTAGCACTGCATGTACTCGTCCCAGTGCGCGCGCTCGGCGACATCGGCGGCGCTGAACTTCCAGTTCTTGGCTGGGTCGTCGATCCGCTCGAGGAAGCGCCGGCGCTGCTCGTCCTTCGACACATGCAGGAAGAACTTGCGGATGATCGTGCCGTTGCGCGCGAGGTAGCGCTCGTACTTGCGGATGTCCTGGAAGCGCTGGCTCCAGATGTCCTCGGTCACGAGCTCGGGTGGAAGCTGCTGGCGCCCGAGGTACTCGCGGTGGACGCGCACGACGAGGACCTCCTCGTAGTACGAGCGGTTGAAGATCCCGATCATGCCGCGGCGCGGCGCAACGCGCGTGCAGCGCCACATGAAGTCATGGTCGAGCTCCTCCGCGCTCGGCGCCTTGAACGAGTGCACCGAGCATCCCTGCGGATTGATCCCGCTCATCACATGCTTGATCGCGCCGTCCTTGCCCGCCGCATCCATCGCCTGGAACACGAGGAGCAGCGACCACCGGTCCTGCGCGTAGAGCATGTCCTGCATGCGGGTCATCTCGCCGATGCCGTCGGCGAGGTGCCCGCGCGCGGCGTCCTTCGCATCGGAGCGATCGAACTCCGCGAACGCACCGATGTCGTCCGGATCGCAGCGGTCGAGTTGGAAGTCCGCGCCCTCGTCGACGCGGTGGCGGGAGGCGAAGCGGCGTGCGCGCTCGATGATCTGTCCGTCCGGCATGGCGGTCCCCGTTTCGATCGCATCCTCGCACGACGCAGCGCGCGATTCAATGCGGTCTCGAGAACCTTACGAGGTGGATTCCGTCTACGGCTTCGGCGCCTCCCCCACCAGGAGGCGCGACACCACGCACAGGAATGCAGCGGCCTCGATCGGCTTCTCCAGCACTTTCAGACCGTCGAGCTCCGCCATGCGCGATTCGTAGTCGGCGCGGAATCCCGTGAGCACGATCGCGGGAACGACCTCCGAGCGCCGCAACTCCTCGAGGAACGACACCCCGTCGAGCTGCGGCAGCCTGAGGTCCGTCACCACGACCTCGAAGCTGCGCTCACGCCACACCTCGAGCGCATCCTCCGCACTCGCACACGCGTGGCATCCGATGCCCGCGCCGTCGAGCGCCGCGACCAGCGCCTCGCGCAGGGATTCGTCGTCCTCGACGAGAAGCACGCGGAGATCGCACGCGGTGCGCGGTCGGCTTCGATGTAGGAGTCGTGGATTCATGCCGGATCGAAGCGCCCGCGATCGCGATGCGTGCACGGGACCTTTCCTGCACGCGGCGCGTCAGCGCACGATCGCATCGCGCGCGGGCACCACGACCTTCCCGGCGCCGTCCGAGCCGTCGTACACGACCGGCGCGTCGTTCCAGTTGAAGTAGACGCGTACGGTCCGGCCGTCACCGAGCCGCACCGTCCCGACCGAGAGCGAGAGGTCGTCGAACTCCGCCGCGACGCCCGTCGGCCTCGAGAGCGCTTGAAACACGGACACCTTGTCTCGTGGCAGCGTCGCGAGGTCGTCGCCGGCGAGCATCGCCCCGCCGGTCGCGTAGACGAGCGCGGCATGGAAGCGCGCCTCGTTCTCAGGCAAGCCCGTCTGGACGAGCGTGTCGGGATCGTTCCACCACAGCCGCCCGTTCTGCCATGCGCGAAGGAGATTCTCGCGACCGGTGCGCGAGACGCTGCGCCAGTTGCGCTCGATGTCGAGCGAACTGCGCGAGCCGTCGATCAGCCCGAGGCTCGGCCAGATCGGATGATTGCAGCCGAGGATGTACGAGCCTTCGCCCGCACCCCGGCGGATCGCCTGCATGCCGCGGCGGAAGGCCTCGACGCGGGTGGCGGCCGGATCGTGGAAGCGTCCCCCGTGCATCATGCCCCAGAAGATCGCGTCGAGCTTGAAGTACTCGACCTGCCACTCGGCGCGCATCGTGGCGAACAGGCGCTCGAAGTGCGCCTGCACATCGGGATGCGTCCCATCGAGCACATACCACGGCCCGAGCCGCCAGCCGCCGAACATCACGCGGTCGCTCGGCATCGGCTTGCCATCGTCGCCCTTCACGAACCAGTCGGGATGCTCGCGGAGGATCTTCGAATCGGGGCTCGCGACGAAAGGCGCCACCCAGATCGCGGGCTCACGGCCGCGCGTCTTGATCTCTCGCAGGATGTCCTGCACGGGCTTGCCACCGAAACCGGGGCCGGTGTCGAGCCAGTCGCCCATCGTCGGCTGGTAGCCGTCGTCGATCTGCACGAACCGCAGGTCGGGGTAGTCGCGCTCCATCGCGGCGAGGTTGTCGAGCACATTCCGCGCGGTGACGCGCGGGCCGAAGCAGTACCACGAGCACCATCCGCTCGGAGGCGCGGGATACGCGGTGCGCGGATGCGACTTCGCGAGCGCGTCCGCGAGCCCGCCGAGAAGCTCCGCGCGCGACGCGCCCTCGCGCACGACGATCGGCTCGAGCGTCCACGCGCTCTTCGGTGGAAGCACGAGCCCCTCGCAGTCGATCACGCCGCGCACGCGCGCGGGCGAGATATCGAACGCGCCGACGAAGCGCGTGCAGCCCGTGAACGCCAGGAGCACCTGCGGCAATCCTGCGGGTTCGAGCGCGAGCATGCCGTACACGCGGCGGAATCCATCGGGTTCGGGCAGCCGGTAGTGCGAGCGGTCGGGATAGTCGCCCACATCCTCGGGCGCCGCGAGCGTGCCGGCGGTCTGCGCGAGCATCTGCAGCCCTTCGCCGTAGAAGCGCGTGTCGGGCGCGAGACCGTGCGCCACATCGAAGAGCACGACCTCCTTCACCGCGACGGGTGCGGCGGATTCGTTGCGCAGCACCGGCGCGGCCTCGTCGCCGTTCCACCGCATCTCGACGACAAGCGCGCGCGCGTGGTCGGGCTCGATGGTCACGACCGTCGGCGTTCCGGCGCGGATGCGCGCCGGGAGCGAATCCCCGAGCGAATCCCCGAGCGAATACCCGAGTGAATCCCCGAGCGATTCCCCGCGCGGCACGGCATGCACAGTGGACATCGCAGCCGGAATCGCGAGGAGGAGCGCTAGAAGCAGCCGTCGGAGCATCATGCCGCGAGTCTACCTCGCCACGACAGAGCCCCCAGCCGACGCTCCACTCGCAACGCCCAGCCT
>JBEAQW010000077.1:0-7011 GCA_041163725.1 Planctomycetota bacterium | reverse complement strand
CTCGCGGCACCATGCGAGATCGGCCTTCCAGTCGCGTTCAGCGTGCTTCGTCGCGGCCGCCGGCGTGCGGTAGCGGCCGACCGTCCACGGGCAGACGATGTCGCAGAGGCGCACGATCTCGTGGAGGAGCGGATCGGCCACGGCATCGCGGTCGAGCGTCCGCCAGCCCGTCGGCACGCCGCAGAGCACGGCGCATCCGTCTGCCTTGAGTGCGGCGACGAGGTCGCGGCATTCCTCGAGCGTGTAGTCGCGACCGTCCTTGAGACCAATGCCCCACACGGCGACGAGCGGCTTGCCCGCGAACCGGAGCGCCGCGGCGTCGGCACCGATCGCCATGCGCGTGCGCAGGTGGCGCCAGTCCTCGACGACCGCGTCGAGCGTGCCCCTCTTCATCCCGCTGAGGTCGTACATGACCGCGTAGACGCGGCCGTTCAGGAGCGCGCCGTCGCGGCAGTCGCCGAGCACCTTCGTGCTGTGGGCGAGCCGCTTCGGATGGCGAAGTGCGACGGCGAAGCGCTGGACGAAGACACCGTCGATCCCGTACTCGCGCATCCACTCGAAGTGCCGGAGCACCGTCGGCGTCCGATGGGAGCTGAACAGTTCGACGGGCTGTCCGGCCGCGCCGACGAGGTCGCTCGCGAAGCGCTCGTCGGGGGCGAGTTCGCGTATGTCGGGAAGGAGGTCGACCGAGATACGCGAGCCGGTCGGCGCTTCGCGGTCGGCGACGCGCCAGTGGCGCCAGCCGAGGTCGGCACCGTCACCCTCGGCGTTGAACCAGCCCTGGTAGCCGCAGAGCACGCGGCCCTCGATGCCGTCGCGCGCGATCGGGGCGGGTGTGGCGGCCGTCGACGGCTTCATCCATGCACGCCGGACCTGGTCGAGCGGATCGGCGGGCTCGGCGCGTCGCGGCGAGCCGCAACCGAGCGTTGCCGCGACGGTCACCATGGCGCTCGTCGCGGCGAGAAGCGTGAAGGCGTGCACGGTGCGCGTGTTGGTCTGGTGGCGAGTCAATGGACCGGATCCTCCGTCGTTCGGGCACGCTCGAGCATCGAGCCGTCCCCGCCCCCCACCGATCCGCAGGAACATATCCGCAGCCGCGTCGCGCATGTTCGGACTCGCGCGCTCGCGCGCCGCTGCACGGGCGCGTGCCACGCCCATCCGCGCGAAGCAGCGGCAGTCGTGCATCGGCGGCATGCGCACGCCGGCACAGGTGGAGGCCCGCAGCCGGATGGCGGGCGATGCCCCGGACCGTTCGCCGCGGCCGTCGGGTCAGCCCGTGCTCTGCATCGCGGCGGCGAGCGCGTTGACGCTCAGCATGGCGAGGCCCGCCCGGAGCGGACGGGTCGCATCGTCGGATGCGCGCCACCGTGCGAGAAGCTCCACCTGCAACGCGTTGATGAGATCCGTATCGGGATTGCGCTCCTCGATCGAGCGCTGGATGACGGGATTGTTGTCGAGGATCGCCCCCTGCCCCGTGATCGCGAGGATCACGCGCTCGGCGCGCGCATACTCGTCGCGAAGCGCCTCGAACAGCGCTTCACCATCGCTGCATCCTTCGCCGGAGCCGCCGTCGAGGAGATACCAACCCGCCACGGCGAGACGCGCACGGGCCATCTCCTGCTGTGCGTTGTCGATGAGCGGGCGGAACCAACCTCCCGCCGTGTACGCGTCGCGGAACCGCGCGACGAGCGCCGGATCGGCTGCGAACGCCTCGTCGAACGCGGTGCCGAGGCCGTACCAGCCGGGCACATTCACGCGGAGCTGCGTCCAGGCGAAGACCCACGGGATCGCGCGCAGTCCGTCGAAGTCGAGATCGCCGCCGCCGCGCGACACGGGGCGCGACGCGATCGGAAGCTCGCCGATGAGAAGGACCGGCGAGCGGCCGACGAACACGGGCCAGAACCGCGGGTCGTCGACGAGCGCGCGGTACTTCCCGCGCGAGCGCGCCGCGATCGACTCCATCGGCTCCGCGAGCGGATCGGCTGTCTCGCGAGCCGCGGTCGCCGTGCCCGTCGCAAGAAGCATCGCGCTGACGATCTGCTCGAGGTGCCGGCGCGCGAGCGCGGGCATCGCGTAGCGGAACGAGATCACCTCGCCCTGCTCGGTGAAGCGGATGCGACCGTTCCGACTCGCCTCGGGCGCCGCGAGGATCGCGCGGCTCGCGCGCCCGCCACCGCGCGCGACGGTGCCGCCGCGGCCGTGGAAGAAGCGCAGCGTCGCGCCATGGGCGCGGCATGCGCGGGCGATCCGATCCTGCGCGACCTGTAGCCGCCAGGTCGACGCGACATAGCCTCCGTCCTTGTTGCTGTCGGAGTAGCCGAGCATGACCTCCTGGAAGCGGCCACGCGCATCGAGATGCGCGGCGTAGACGGGATCGGCGAAGAGCGATTCGAGTACGGGAACGGCCTGCTCGAGATCCTCGACCGTCTCGAACAGCGGCGCGACATCGATCGGACACTCGACGACGCCGCCGTCGATCGTCCAGAGCCCCGCTTCCCGCAGGAGAACGAGCACCTCCAGCACATCGCTCGCGTCGTGCGCCATGCTCACGATGAAGGACCCGATCGATGCAGGCTCGCGTTCGACCGCCTCGCGCACGGCCTCGAGCGAGTCGAGCAGTTCCCGCGTGGCGGCCGAGACCTCGGCCCCGCGCGCAAGCAGCGGCCGTGATCCCGCGAGGTCGCGACGGAGGAGTGCCGTGCGGTCGGCCGGCGCAAGCGCCGCGTAGCCGGCGTGCACACCCGCGCGCGCGAGGAGTTCGCCCACCGCGGCCTCGTGCACACGACTGTGCTGGCGGATATCGAGTGTCGCGAGATGAAGGCCGAAGGTGCGCGCGCGGATCGACGCATCGGCGAGCCGACCTTCGTCGGCGACCTCGGCGAGTCCCGCGTGGCGTACCGCGCGACGCACGAGCTCGAGTTCGGCGACGAGGCCCGCGCCGTCGATCGAGCCCGCCGCGAGCCGCGCGCAGATCTGGTGGACGCGGCGACGGATCGGCTCGTGACCAAGATGCCGCGCCTTCGCGGGATCGAGCGGCACGAGCGCATCGTCGGCTGCGACCGCCTCGGCGAGTTCGGGCAGAATCGGCACGCGCTTGTCGGAGATGCTGAGTTCGCTCCCGACGAGCGTGAGGTCGCGGAGGTGCCCTTCGAGCGCGGCCGCCCGCATCGCCGCAAGCGTCTCCCGTGTGAATGCGGCTGTGACGCGCGGGTTTCCATCGCGATCACCCCCGATCCACGAGCGGTAGCGGAGGAACGCCGGCGCCTCGACCGTGACGCCCCACACGCTCCGGATCGCATCACGCAGATCGCGATGCAGCTGCGGTACCGCATCCCAGATCGTGCCCGAGAGGTGATGGACGCCGGTGCGCACCTCGTCGGAGACATCGAGCCGCTGCGTGCGGATCTCGTCGGTCGCGAGCAGGAGACCGAGCAGGCGGCGCGCCTCCGACGCCGCGCTCTCGCGTTCGGCTGCCGTGCGGGCGGGCGGCTCGAGGACCGACAGCAGCTCCCCGAGTCTCGCCTGCTTGCGGATGACGCTGCGACGACGCGCCTCGGTCGGATGCGCGGTGAGCGTGGGCTGGATATCGAGTCGCGCCACGAGCGCTTCGATCGACGCGGCATCGAATCCACTGGCCGCGAGCGCGCGGCATGCCTCGCCGATCGACTCGACGCGCGGACGGTCCGCGGTCGCCGCGACCTCCCGCGCCCTGTTCACACGCACGATGTGATGTTGTTCGGCCTTGTTCCTGAGATGGAAACCAACGGCAAGATGCGTGAGCAGACGGCCGATCTCCTCGTCGCTGAACACCGAGAGGTCGGGCCGTCTCCGCGGATCCGGCTCTCCCACCGCGGCACGAAGCCGTGCGAGCGACGAGGCGAGGTCCTCGCCCTCGACCTCGGAGAGACGGTCCGTGAGCCAGGCGATATCCCGTTGCAGCGGATCGGTCATGCGCGCAGGGTAGCCCGTGGCGCGTGCGGAGGCGCGGGATGCGGTCTACTTCGCGGTCGCGAGCGGCACGAGCGGAGGCCCGTCGGCGGCGGACTCGATGAAGGCCGCAAGCTCGCCCAGCTTCAGGTCGGTGAGCTTCTTGTCCTTCCATCCGCGCTCGACGAGTTCGCGCTCGAGCTCGCGCAGACGCGGAAGCTCGGGTTTCGCGGCACCGCCGTACGCGCGAAGCGCCGCGAGGCAGCGATCGATGCGTCCATCGAGGCCCCAGCGCGAGGGCTCGATCAGATCGATGCACATCGGAAGGCCTTCGGCGATGCGATGCTGAGCGAGGATCTCGAGACCGCTCGTCCGGATGCCGTCGGCGAACATGATGCCGCTCGGCGCGGGCTCGACGACCGCCGCGTGGATCGCGGGCAAGAGCGGCGCGATCTCGTCTCGCGAGAGATTGCGGTAGACCGTCCCGATGCTGCCGCGCGCCCGGCCGTCCTCGTTGAGAAGCCCTGCGCGCACGGCGGCGTACAGCGCCTCGCGATCGACGCCCTCGAGCGAGCGTCCGATGAGTCCCTCGCGCCGTTCGAAGAGCGCGAAGCAGAGATAGCGCTGCTGCATCCCGCGGGGATCGCCGTCGACATCGCGCTCGGCAAGCATGGCGAGGAGATCGGGAAGAACGGGCATCGCTGCGTCGCCGATGGCGGCGAGCGCCTCGGCGGCCTTGACGCGGAGCCAAAGGTCGTCGGCGCGAAGCGTCTCGCGGAGAGCGGGCACCGCGGCGGACGCACGCTTGCCCAGCTTGGCGAGCGCCTGGCAGGCGCCGATGCGCGCATCGAGGTCGCGTGACTTCCCACCGTCTCGCTCGAGCATCCGCACGAGCTTCTGGACGCAATCATCCTTCCGCCGGGCAAGTTCGGTCGCGGCGCGCTCGCGCACGACGGGCGACCAGTTGCCGAGCGCCGCAAGGAGCCTTGCCTCGCTCATCTTCTCGTAGCCGACGAGCCCCAGTCGCGCGCTCCATCCGCGGCCATCCTCGACGAGGCGTCGCGCGGTCGCGGCATCGACCGCCTCGAGCGTGCTGCCCTTGCGCGTGATGCGGAGATTGCCGAGCGTCTGCGCGAAGCCGAGCAGGTACGCGCCGGACGCGTCCCACTTCGGATAGCTGTCGTTCTTCGGCTCGGGAGGCCCCTGGTGGATGAAACCACCGTCCCATCGGCGCGCGAGGTCGTAGTACCAGCCGAACTCGCGCATCCATGCACCCGTCGCCTGCGGGCCCGAGCGCGCGACCCCGGGCAGCGCCCAGAGCATGTTGAAGAAGTTGCCGGTGTGCCCCTGGTCGCGCTCGCCGCCGTGGGAGGCGACGCACATGCGCGAGAAGTAGGTGGCCGCGTCGGATTCGCCGAGCAGGTCGAAGAGGACCGCCGCGCTTCCGTTCTTGCCATTGTCGTCGTGCGTCTCGATCCACGGATGATGGTCGCCGTAGGGCACGCTGCCCTTTCCGACATAGAAGCGCACCAGGCGCGCGGTCCGGGCGATCGCGACATCGAGCGCGGGATCGGCGACGCCCGCCTCGCGCGCGAGCACGAGCGAGATCGCGAGTGGAAGGCCCGGCGCGTTCATCATGCCGTAGCCGGCGAGCCGTCCGTTCTCCTGGACGAAACGATGTCCCCACGAGCCGACGGCGCTCTGGCCGCGGACGATCTCCATCGTGATGCGGCGGAGTTCCGGCAGATAGGTCGCGTCACCCGTCGCGAGCGTGTACTCCGCGAGCAGCATGTTGATCGGACCGTAGTACCACGAGTGGTAGTCGCGGCGCTCGGGATCGGTGTAGCGCGACGCCCATTCGACCTGCGTGCGGATGATCGGGAGATACTCCGGATCCCCGCTCGCAAGGAGCGCAAGCGCGTTGTAGCAGCGCACGATCGGATTGCCGTCGGATGGCTTCGCCTGCATGCGCCGCGCGAGCGCGGCGAGGCCCGCGTCGAGGACGCGCTTCGACTTCGGGCAGTCGAACGGCGCGGTCGCGGCATAGGCGCCGAGCGGCTCGAGCGGTACGACGACACGCGACTTCGCGCCGGCGCGCCAGACGAGGAGCGTCAACTTGCCGTCCGCCGCCTCGGCTTCACCGATGGCGCGGCCGAACTCGGTGCGTGGATCCTCGGAGAAGGCACGACGGCCGATACCGAGGATGACATCGCCGACCTCGAGCACGCCGTCGGCGGGCGAGCTCTTGTCGACCTTCGTCACGAGGATCTGGCGCGCCTCGCTCGTCTCCATGCGATTCGAGTAGATCCAGCCGCGCGCGCCCGTCGGACCGAGGTTCCAGTCGTGGGTCATGCCCTCGGGGACGGGGTCACCCTTGGTAAAGTCGGGAATCGCGGCGGCCTTCTTCGGTGGCGCGGCGACAGCGGGTGTCGCGATGATGGCGAAAGCTGCGGCCGTCGCGAACGCTGCGGCAAACACTGCGGATCCGACGCGGGAGAGGAGGCGATTCAACGCGGGCCTCCCGTCGATGCGTCCGCGTGCTTGAGGAGCGCGGCGGCCGACTCGGCGAACGCCTCGCCGATCGGGGCGAGGATGCGGGCCGAGCCGAGGTAGTGGTACTCCTGGTTCGAGACGCTGTCGCGCAGCAGGACGAGCTCCCGTTCGTTGAACCGATCGGCGTAGAGCGCTTCGATGGCGGCGTCGGCCTCGGCGCGCTTCCGCGAGCCGTCCTTTGCCTCGGCGCGGATCCGGTCGAGTTCGGGCTTCAGCGTCGCCTCGCGCGCCTTGAGTGCCGCGACCTCGCGATCCCAGAACATCTCGGTGCGCACCGCCGCCACCGTTTCCTTGAACTCGTCCATCGCGGCGGGCGCGGCCATCGCCTCGCGGAAATTGCGATGCGTCGTGCTGTAGCGCTTCTGCTCGGGCCCGTACTCCTCGACCGGGCCACCGACACCGAGCACGCCGATGACGAACGGAAGCCGAGGCGCATCGAGGTCGCGCCGGACATCGCGGATGAAGTGCGCGAAGACCTGGCTGTAGGCGCCGTAGCCGCCGGGCTTGTCGCGGTTCTGATAGGCGCCGCCG
>JBEAQW010000076.1:0-8301 GCA_041163725.1 Planctomycetota bacterium | reverse complement strand
CTTCGGGTGGGAACACCAGTTCGAACGGAACCGCGAGATGGTCCGCCGACAGTTGCGTCGAGGCACGCAGGACGCGCGCATCGGGGCGGTAGCGGATGACGACGGGCATGCCGTCGTCGAGCTTCGTCACCGCCTTCAGCGCGGGAATGCTCGCCCGTGCGGACGGCACACCCGACCATGCGGTCGTCTCGCCGACAAGCCGATCTCCGCACCAGAGCTCGAACCAGCCAGCGAGCCGCAGATCCGCGGGCCACACCGCGCGCGATGCAGCACGACGGGTCGCGGCCGTCCACGGTGCGCGCATGCCGAACGACTGCGCCATGCCCATCGACGCCGGCGCCGCGGGCAGTCCCGCGACCCATTCCTCGACGGCGGCGCGCGTCGCTTCATCGTCGCGCGACGCGATCGCGCCATCCCCGAGTGCGATGCGCTCGACGATGACCTCGGGCAAGCCGGTCACCTTCGGATAGCGAAGGATGAAGCGCGCCCAGATCGCTGCAGGCTCGCTCACCGCGGGATCGACGGATCGCGCGCTTCCATCCCAGCGGTCCTCGGAGAAGCCCGAGCTCAGGTCATCGCGCGAGCCGATCGGTTCAAGCACGATCTCGAAGGGACGCGTGCCGTCGACCCAATCGGGAATGGATCCTCCCGAGCGCGAGAACGCTCGACCGGCCGCCGCCGCCGAGAACTCCGCCACGAACTCGGACTCGCCGTCCTGCATGACGGTCGCGATCATCGCGATCGAGGCTTCCTGGGTCGCCGCCTTTCCGATCGCTCGCGCGTCAAGCGTCTTGATGCCGCTCTCGACTCGGATCGCACACTGCGCGAACGCCGTCGCCGCATGTGCGATCGCCTCGTCCTTCGCAGTGAACGCGCGGCGCCTCGGTAGCGCGGGTTCGACGAGCGTGACCTCGCACGAGCCCTCGTACTCGACGGCGCCCTCGAGTGCGCGTGCTGCATCGGGCGTGATCTCAGGCGCCGCACCGCGCCGTTCGGGGGCTGAGCGCGCGGTCGACGGCAGAAGTTCCGGAGGTGCGAGCACGCCGCGCAGCCGCAGGCGGTAGGCGCCCGGCGGCGCGTCCAGCAGCAGGTTCGCATGCGGCGCGGCACCGTCGTCGAACCGAAGGTCGCCGCGCGCAACGGACAGTCCGCGCGCGGCACCTCCCGCGAGCGGCTCGAGCACGGCTTCCTCGAGTACGAGCACGGACACCTCGCGACCATCCATCCAACCGAACGGCTCCGGCGAGATCGGATCGAGCGCCGATGCGAGCCTGAACCGCGCGACGCGGCCGCTCTCGGTCGGCCCATCGCCAACCGGCCGCAACGCAAGCGCCCGGCGACCTGCCTCCGTCTGCTGCAGTCGTGCCGTCACCTCCGCACGCACATCGGCCATGCGTCCCGCCGAACCCGCGACCTCCGCCATCCTGTAGAGCGTCGAGCGCGCACCTTCCGACGCGACCAGCTCGTCGACCGACAGATCGACGAGCTGCTCGAGCTCGGCATCGTCGAGGCTCGGCAGAGGAAACTGAATCCGCGCAAGCACCGCGGAAATCGGCGCGCGCCCCGACGCCTCGCCGCGACGCGCCGCCTCGACGACTCCGTCGAGAAGCTCGCCGCTCGCAAGCAGCCTCGGACCTCCTTGGGGCGAGAGGCTATTCGGCTCCCCGAGCAGCCCCGCGAGCGCGTCCGCCGCGCGCGGCCAATCCGGATCCTGCAGAAAGACCGACTCGACGAGGTCCGCCACGGGCGTCTGCATCGCGAGCCAAAGGCGAAGCCGCTGCGTTCCACGCTCATCGAGCCACACCGCTGCGGCGATCGCGAGCACGAGGACCACGCCGCCGAGCGCAGCCACCAGCGGCCGCACGCGCCGGCCACCCGTGATCACGGCCTCCGCGCGCGAGAGATCGGCTCCGCACTCCGGACAGGACGCCGTCGCCGGCCCGATCGAGCGCAGATCATGCGCGCAGCGACGGCAGCGCGGCTCCCATCCGCGTCGCGCCGAGAAGAATCCAAGCGCAAGCAGCACGCCCGCGCCGAACGCGAGCAGCATCGCGAGGTGCGCAAGCGGCCAGATGATCCACTCGGGAAGAGCGAGAAGGTTCATGCCCGTGACTCCCATGCGTCGCGCCGGCGGCCTGCATGCACGCGTGGTCGCGTCTCACTCGACACGCATCAGCGCATGCGCGACCGGATCGCCGTCCGAGTAGTTGAAGCCATCGACCTCCGCGACCGTTCGCGCGAGGTCTGCGAAGTCTCCCACGGAGACGCGCGGAATCAACAGATATCCCCCGGGATTCGCACCACACCATTCGCGCAGCGCCGCGCGGTTCTCATCGCCCACCTTGTCGCCGAACCGGACGAGCCGGTTGCGCGTGGTCCAGAGCAGCGAATCCTCCTGGTAGCCGACGCCCGCGATGCGCGGAAAGCCAGGATCCGCAGGCAGCTTCCCGCTGTCGCGCGCGACCTCGCCCACGATGCGCGGCGTGTTCCACACCCAATGCGCGTTGGGAATCCACACGCCGAACAGCGCCATCTCCGCGAGCACCGCGGCCGGAATGGCGAGCACGAGCGCGCGCACGAACGCCGCACCACGCGCCGCGCGCCACGCGATGAACATGAGCGCGCACGCCGCAGCCGTCGCCACGGACGCGAGCGTGATCGCAGGCCACCCCGCGTCCGGCAGCGCAGGCCACGCCTCGCCGACATCAACACCACGACCGGACCACTCGAGCCACGCGAAGAGCCCCGCGCCCGCCGTCGACAGCACGGTTCCCACCACGAGCCACGCATTCGCGGTGAACCGGTCGCCCGCATTCAGGGGCTTCGGAAGCGCACGCGCACCACCGAGCGCCAACCGCGCCACTGCGAGCGCGAGCGCCGGGTACACCGGCAGCACATAGTGCGGGAACTTCGTCACGATCAGTTCGAACGCGATCCAGGTCGGGACGATCCAGAAGAAGAGGAACACCTCGGCGTCGCGGCCGCGCGCGCTGCCGAAGCGGGCCTTCGCGCGCGCGAGGAGTCCCGCGCCGGCCGCATGCCGCACCGCGAACGCGCGCTTCACGATGCGCTCGAATCCGAGCGCCGCGAGCAGCGCACCCGGGAAGAAGAACGCCATCAGCGTCACGATGTAGTAGCCGGGCGGCGCGGCGTGTCCCTCCGCGCCTTCCTTCGCGCGCTGCAGCACTTCCTTGTCGAAGGCGGCGCGCAGCGTGTCCCACCCGACCTCGTTGCCCGCGAGCCAGATCCACGGCAGCGCGAGCGCGCACAGCACCGCGAGGCCGGTGAACGGCCGCACGCGCCAGATGAACATCCAGTCGCGCCGTGCCGCGGCGCAGCCGAGCACGCATGTGCCCGCGACGAACGGCGTGATCGGCCCCTTGGCAAGCACGCCGAGACCGATGAAGAACCAGAACAGCACCACGCGCGCGAAGCCCGGGCGGCGGCCCGCGCGGTGCTCGCGCCAGAGCGTCCAGAGCACGCACATCGCGAGCGTGGTCGTCGCGAGCAGCACCTCGTCGGCACGCGCCATGTGGCAGTCGGTCACGATCACGGGCGATACGACGAGCAGGCACGCCGCGAGCAATCCCGTGTTTCCGCCGAACATCGCGCGCCCGAGCCACATCGTCGCGAATGCCGCGACGAGCGCCGCGAGCGCGCTCGGCAGCCGGTACATCCAGATCGCATCCTGCGATGGATCGCCGCCCGTCGCGACGAGCACCGTCGGCGCCTGCACCCAGTAGATGAGCGGTGGCTTCTTCAGACGCAGCTCATCGCCGACCCGCGGCACGACCCAGTCGGCCAGCCGGTCGCTTTCCGCCATCTGCCGGGACGCCTGCGCGAACCGCGGCTCGTCGCGGTCGGTGACGGGCACCGCGCGCATCCCGACGAGGAACGCGCACGCTGCGAGCACGCAGACGATCGCCGCCGAAAGCAGCCATGAGTCGCGCTTCCGCAACGGACTCTGTGCGCGGAGCGCGGTCAGCCAATCCGACATGGCGCGGATGGTACCTTGGCTCCATGTACCCGCTCACCGACGCCGTACTCCGGCTTCCCACACCGCTGATCGTGCTCCTGCTCACGACGGCCTGGGGCACGGTGGCGTTCGCGATCCACCGCTTCGTCGTCCCACGGCTCTGCGGGGCCGACGGCGCACGGCTCGGCAAGTTCGAGGCGGAGGTCACCTCGCAGATCGCGCTCGCCTTCGGACTGCTCATCTCGTTCAACGCGGTCTGGGTCTGGGAGCGCGGAGATCGCGTGCGCGAGGCCGTGCTCGACGAGGTTGCCGCACTCGAGAGCGTGCTCGACGAGGTTGACTTCGGAACGCCGATGGACACCGCGCAGCGGACCGAGCTCTATGGCCGCGTCGCCGCATACGCCGCGCACGCCGTCGAGGTCGAATGGCCCGAGCTCGAGTACTCGCGCGTCGGCCGAGAGCGCCCGCAGGAGCTGATCGCCCTCCGGCGCTTCGCGTCGGGCATGGGATCCGAGCCGATCCTCGAGGGGGTCAAGCGCGCCGAGTCCGCGCGCGAGGTCCGCGTGCGCGAAGGCCAGGCGACGATGCCGCGTTCACGCTGGGTCATCGTCGTCGCGCTCGCGATCCTCACGCTCGTCTCGATTGGCGCACTCCACGGCGAAGCGCCCCGCGGGCGCGCGCTCGCGCTCGCACTCGTCACGCTCGCGATCGCGTTCTGCTTCGCGGTGCTCTTCGTGGGTGGACGCCCGTTCATCGGTGACCACGCGATCCAACCGGACGGACTACGCGCGGTACTCGAGCGGGCGTCGCGGCCGTAGCGCGCGGGCCAGCGGACGGGCACCGACCCGGCGTGGACGGTCGTCGCGGATGCCTTTCAGTCCGGCCCGGCACCGGGTGTCGTCGGTGCGCCGGAGGGATCGACTCCAACAGGATCGAGCGCAGGATCGATGGAGGAGGGATCGACTCCCGCGGGTGAAGCCGGCTTCGGTGTCACAAGCGGCGGAGTGACCGTCGGACGCCCATCGCCAGGCCGTGTGCCCGTCGTCTCATCCGGCTCAGGATCGCATTCCGTCTCGACGGTGTCGTAGCGCTGGGTGCGCGTGCCATCGGTCCGGACAAGCGGAATGCGCACGCCCGCATGGTCGCTCCATTCGGAGAACGCCTCGGTCACGCGCTCGAACCGCATGTCGCGCGCGCGCTGCATCGCACGCTGCGCCACGGGTTGTCCGGTCGCAGGCTTCAGCAGCCACTCGACCGTGACCCCGTTCCAGTGCACCTTGAGCACCTCGCCGCCCAGTCGCTGCTCGCCGACCTGCCACTCCTCGCTTCCGCCGGAGGAAAGCTTGACATCGGGCTGCACGAGGACGCGCGCGAGGAAGAGCGGCTCGAGCATCGCCATGCGGCGGAACGCCTCGAACTGCGAGTCGTCGAGCGGTTGCTCGGGTTGCGCGTTCGATCGCTTCGCCCGCAGCGGTTTCGCGCCGACGGCGCTGCCTCCGAACTCCGCGATGGTCCACCACGCATCGTCGTTCCACGAACTGAAGTCGGTGAACGCGAGGTTCTGTCCGAGCCGGACCTCCTCGCGCACGCGGTAGTCACCGCCGCCCACCCGCTCGTCGCGGGTACCCGACACCACGATCTCCTTCGGACACGCCGCATCGGCGCGGAGCCACCGCCGCACCATCCCGGCAAGTTCGAGTCCGCGCGCGTCGGTCGGGAACGGGGCGTCGGTCGCCTCCATGAACGACTCGGGCGACTTCATGAACGAGTCGCGACACGCATCGCTCGCGAAGATGTAGATCTTCTCGCCGAACACATCGAACCGGCCCACATCCCCCGCGCCGCTCAAGGGCCCCATTCGACCGCATCCGCCGCCGAAGGCGATCGCGAATCGCGACGGCACCGCATCGAAGGCGCGCTTCGACGCGTCGGTCGCGAATCGATAGCGGTAGTTGCCGTACACGGACTCGCGCTCCGGAGCACCCTCGAGCCGCTCTCCCGTTCCGATGAGGATCACCGGGTCGAACGGGAACAGCGGCCGTTCGGCGGCGGGCTGGTGTTCGGGCAGCGGAGGGATGACCGCCGGGAGCGACACGGCGATCGACGCGGCGGTCGACGCGGCAGTCGACACGGCGGTCGATGAGGGGACCGCCGCCCCATCGTTGGTCTCGACGGCGAGCGAAGCGAACGCCGCGGCGGCGCCCATCGCGACTGCGGGAAGCATCATGATCACGGTAGGGTTTCTATCGGCAGAACCGGCTGCGGTCTCTGAGGAACGCACCCGATCCGCCGCATCATGCCCCGTGAGGCCTGCGACAGCGCGCTACGCGCCGGCCTGCGCCTCCGCGTCCCGCTGCTCGCCGGCCTCGGCCTCGATCCGGGTGAAGGTGAAGCTCTTGCCCTGGTAGTCGATGCGCACCGAGTCGCCGTCGCCGAGCTCGCCCGCGAGGATCTTCCCCGCGAGCGCGTTCTCGATCCGCTGCTGGATGACCCGCTTGAGCGGTCGCGCGCCGAACTGCGGGTCGTAGCCCTCGCTCGCGAGCGCCGCCGTCGCGGCCGCCGTCACGCCGAGCACGATGCCGCGCGCGGCGAGGCGCTTGCGCAGGTTCCCGAGCTGGATCTCGACGATCCCGCCGAGCTGCTCCCGGCCGAGCGCGTGGAAGATCACGGTCTCGTCGATGCGGTTGATGAGCTCCGGCCGCATGTGCTTCTTCAGCATCGACTTCACATGCGCCTCGATGACGGCCTCGTCCTCGTGGCGGTCGGTCATCTCGAGGATGGCGTGCGAGCCGATGTTCGAGGTCATCACCACGATCGTGTTCGAGAAGTCGACCGTGCGTCCCTGGCCATCGGTCAGCCGCCCGTCGTCGAGCACCTGAAGCAGGATGTTGGCGACATCGGGGTGCGCCTTCTCCATCTCGTCGAAGAGCACGACGCAGTACGGACGCCGCCGCACCGACTCGGTGAGCTGTCCGCCCTCGTCGTGACCGACATAGCCCGGCGGCGAGCCGATCAGCCGCGACACCGCGTGCTGCTCCATGTACTCGCTCATGTCGATGCGCACGATCGCCTCCTCGGTGTCGAAGAGGTAGCCCGCGAGCGCCTTGCAGAGTTCGGTCTTGCCGACGCCGGTCGGTCCGAGGAAGAGGAACGAGCCGATCGGCCGGTTCGCCTCGCCGAGTCCGGCGCGGCTGCGGCGCACCGCCTCGCTGACCGCGGTCACCGCCTCGCGCTGTCCGACGACGCGCTTCGCGAGCTCCTGCTCCATGTGCAGCAGCTTCTCGCGCTCGCTCTCGACGAGCTTCGACACGGGAATGCCGGTCCACTTCGCGACGACCTCGGCGATCTGCTCGCTATCGACCTCCTCCTTCACCATCGCGGTGCCTTCGGCCTGCCGCTTGCGGAAGCTCTCCTCGGCGGTCTTGAGCCTGCGCTCGAGGTCGCGGAGCTCGCCGTACTGGATGCGCGACGCGTTCTCGAAATCGCCGCGGCGCTTCGCCTGCTCGAGTTCGGTGTTCTTGCGGTCGATCTCGCCCTTGAGCTCCTTGACCGTGTCGAGCTCCTTCTTCTCGAGCTCCCAGCGCGCGGTCATGCCGCGGTTCTCCTCGTTGAGTTCGGCGAGATCCTCCTCGATCGCGCCGAGTCGCTTGCGGCTCTCGGCGTCCTTCTCGAGCTTGAGCGCCTCGCGCTCGATCTCGAGCTGCATGATGCGGCGGCGCACCTCGTCGAGCTCGGCGGGCATCGAGTCGTTCTCGATGCGCAGCCGCGACGCGGCCTCGTCGAGCAGGTCGATCGCCTTGTCCGGGAGGAACCGGTCGGCGATGTAGCGGTGCGAGAGCGACGCGGCCGATACGAGGGCGCCATCCTGGATGCGCACGCCGTGGTGCGTCTCGTAGCGCGCCTTCAGTCCGCGCAGGATCGCGATGGTGTCCTCGAGCGACGGCTCGCCGACGAACACGGGCTGGAAGCGCCGCTCGAACGCGGGATCCTTCTCGACATGCTTGCGGTACTCGTCGAGCGTGGTCGCGCCGATGCAGTGGAGCTCGCCGCGCGCCAGCATGGGCTTGAGCAGGTTGCCCGCGTCCATCGCGCCGTCGACCTTGCCGGCGCCGACGATGGTGTGCAGTTCGTCAATGAAGAGAATGATGCGACCGTCGGCCTGCTTCACTTCGTTGAGCACGGCCTTGAGGCGCTCTTCGAATTCGCCGCGGTAGTTCGCCCCGGCGACGAGCGCGCCCATGTCGAGGGCGAAGATGGTCTTGTCCTTGAGGCCCTCGGGCACGTCGCCGCGCAGGATGCGCTGGGCGAGGCCTTCGACGATGGCG
>JBEAQW010000075.1:0-6014 GCA_041163725.1 Planctomycetota bacterium | reverse complement strand
GCGGAGACGCTCGCGCGGTTGAACGCGCGGCTCGTCGAGCACCAGCGTGCGACGACGCGCTTCGCGACGGCGATCGCGGCGCAGATCGACTGCCGGAAGCGCACGATGCGGCTCGCGGTCGCGGGCCATCCGCCGGCGATCCTGCTCCGCCCCGGCGAGCCGCCACAGACGATTCCCGCCGAGGGGAGCCTGCTTGGCGTGTTCCCCGGCGAACGCTACGACGAGTACGAGTTCGACCTCCGGCCGAACGATCGGCTGCTGCTCTATTCCGACGGATTCGAGCAGGCGTTCTCGACCGAGGGTCGCGCGGAGCACCTCGAGGAGTTCGGCGCGCTCGCGGGCGTGCTCGATCCCGAGGAACTCGTGCGCCGCGTCGCGCTCGGCGTCGACCGGCACTCGGGCTCGCTCCACCAGCAGGATGATCTCACGCTTCTCTGCGTGAGCGTCGAGCAGTGTGCATCGATGCGAACGGCAGCGTGACCCGCTCCGCCGGCGCTCACTGCGACGCGATGCGCCCCGATCGGGCCAGATGGCGCTGGACGAGCTTGCTCATGTAGTCGACCTCGACATTGACCGCGTCGCCCGCCACGCGCTCGGCGAGGTTCGTGCGCGCGAGCGTCTCGGGAATGAGGCAGACATCGACGATGGCGCCGTCCGGACTGTCCTCGACGCGCGCGATCGTCAGCGAGACGCCGTCGAGCGTGATCGAGCCCTTGTCGACCGCGTGGTCACCGAGGGAACCCGGGAGGCGGAGGCGCACGCGCCACTCGCCCTCGGTGCGGACCTCGACCACCGTCGCGAGCCCGTCGACATGCCCGAGCACGATGTGCCCGCCGAGGAAGGTCGTCGGCGTCGCAGCGTGCTCGAGGTTGACGCCGTCCCCGACGCGCAGTCGCCCGAGGCTCGTCACGGCGAGCGTCTGCGGAATCGCGTCGAAGGCGATCCGCCCGCCCGCGGAGGCGACGACCGTGAGGCAGCAGCCGTTCACGGAGATCGAGGCGCCGAGGTCGGGCCGATGGTCCCAGCCGCCGAGGTCGACCTCGAGGCGCGTGGCGCCCGAATCGGCCGCGGGGGCGGGGTTTCGGGCCGTTAGGCGGCCGAGGGCTTGGACGAGTCCCGTGAACACAGCGTGAGGATACCGCCGTCGCGCTCGCTTGACGCTCCGCCCCCCAAGGGGCGATACTCTGCGCTTCGGCCCGAGGCGGCCGTCGGTACCTCCGACGGACCTCGGGACCGTTGGAGTCCCCCACCGATGAACCGTTCGCGCGTTGCCCTGCCGTCCTTCCGCCTCTCCGCCGTGGCCCTCGCCGTGGCTGCCGCCAGCGTCCTCGCGGGCGCGAGCCCGTTGGCTTCCGCCGAGCCGGCGCAGGACGCGGCGGAACGCATTGCCAACGAGCGCGCCCGCATTCTCGAGCAGTACCTGATCGGTCCCGACGCCGCCGCCGCGCTCGGCTGCGAGATCGCGTGGCAGACCGCCGTTCCCCTGCAGGATGGCGGCGCACTCCGTCTCGTCGAGAGTTCGCCCGAGGCCGTCCTCGTGCTCGACAACATCAACGAGGCGACGCATCTGCGCGCCGACACCGGCGGACGCGTCTGGACCGCTTCCGCCGCCGACCCGATCGACCGCGTGCTCGGCATGGGCGTCTACATGCACAACCCGGGCGCTGAAAGCGACGCGAAGCGCATCGCCGTCCTGACCGACGCCGTCTACTACGCGCTCGGCTTCGACAGCGGCGCGACCGTCGCGCGCTCGCGCTTCCGCCATGTGCCGAACACGCCGCCCGTCCAGTACGGCGGCTCGTTCATCTTCGGCTCCTCGTCGGGCCAGGTGACCTGGTTCAACTCCGCGACCGGCAACGATTCGCGCGGCGCGCTCGTCGACGCGTTCCGCGACGCGAGCCCGATCGAGGCGACGCCGAGCGTGCGCAACGGGATCGTGTTCGCAGGCAGCATGGGTGGCGGAATCGCATCACTCGACGCCGACAGCGGACGCCTCCTCTGGAACCGTCGCCTGCTCGGCCCCGTGAGCGCATCGCCCGCGATCGCAAACGGCACGGGCTTCGTCGCGAGCGACGACCAGTACCTGTACGCGTTCGATGTCGTGACGGGCGATCCGCTGTGGCGCTACTTCACGCAGACCCCGCTCAAGACCTCGCCGTTCCCCGCGGGCGACCTCGTCCTGCAGGATGTGCCCGGCGAAGGCCTGATCGCGCTCTCGCAGCGCCCCGAGGCGCAGCCCGGCGGCGAGGTGCGCTGGCGTCGCGCGAGCGTCCACGGCAGGCCGATCGGCATGCTCGGTGGCGATGTCGTGTTCTGGTGCCCGAAGGGCCGCATGGTCACGATCATCAGCCTCAGCGACGGACAGACCGTCAAGACCGTCGAGCTTCCGCTCGTCGAGCACCTGACGGTCGACACGATCGAGTCAGGCGGATTCGTCGCCTGGTCGAAGGACGGCCGCGTGGAGCGCCTCTCGCCCAAGTCGGCCGGCAAGTGAACGGAAACTGACGCATGCATGGACTGGTGCACATCCGCCGCGCGCTGATCTCGGTCAGCGACAAGCGTGATCTCATTCCCTTCGCGAAGGCGCTTGCCTCCCACGGCGTCGAGATCATCTCGACGGGTGGAACCTCCGCCGCGCTCGCCGCCGCGGGGATTCCCGTGGTGCCGATCGAGCAGCTGACGGGCTTCCCCGAGATGATGGATGGCCGCGTGAAGACGCTGCATCCGCGCGTGCACGGAGGCCTGCTGGGGCGGCGCGATGTCGCGGAGCATGTCCAGGCGATGGAGGAGCATGGGATCGCGCCGATCGACCTCGTGTGCGTGAACCTCTATCCGTTCGAGATGACGGTGCGGCGCGAGGGCGTGCAGGAGCACGAGGCGATCGAGCAGATCGACATCGGCGGCCCGTCGATGCTGCGTTCCGCCGCGAAGAACCACGAGTTCGTCACCGTCGTGACCGATCCGGCGCAGTACGACGCGGTCGCGAGCGAACTCGCGAAGAACGAGGGCAAGACCACGCTCGAACTGCGTCGCCGGCTCGCTGCCGCGACCTTCGCGCGCACGGCCGCCTACGACACGGCGATCTCGGCCTGGATGGCGGCGCGGGCGGGCAACCGTTTCCCGCCGGTCCTCGAGGTCCGCGGGGTCAAGGAAGGCGAGCTCCGCTACGGCGAGAACCCGCACCAGGCCGCGTCGGTCTACCGCGACCCGACCTACCGCGGCCCGAATGTCGTCGGCGCGGAACTCCTGCACGGGAAGCCCCTCTCGTACAACAACCTCCTCGACGCGGCGGCCGCGCTCGAACTCGTGCAGGACCTGCGCGAACTCGCGGCCGATCTCGCGGGCGCGGTGGTCGTCAAGCACACGAATCCGTGCGGGACGGCGGTCGCGGCGTCGCTACGCGAGGCGTTCGCGAAGGCCTACGCGGGTGATCCGCTCGCCGCGTTCGGCGGCATCGTGGCGCTGAACGCGCAGGTCGACCGGGCGACCGCCGAGGAGATCGTCGCGGGCGAGAAGTTCCTCGAGGTCGTGGTGGCCCCCGGATACGACGCCGACGCACTCGCGCTGCTGCAGGCACGCTGGAAGAACGCCCGCCTCCTCGCGGTCGGCCCCGTGAGCGCGGCACCGAAGTCGGTGATGGTGCGGTCGATCGCCGGCGGATTCCTCGCGCAGGAGGCGGACACGCACGCGATCAAGGCGAGCGAGTTCCAGCACGCGGCGGGTCCGAAGCCGACCGCCGAGATGCTGCGCGACGCGGCGTTCCTGACGGCGGTGGTGAAGCACCTCAAGTCGAACGCGGTGTGCATCGGCAAGGACGGCCAGCTCCTCGGAGCGGGTGCCGGGCAGATGGATCGTGTGGCGAGCTGCAGGAACGCGGTCGAGAAGTCGGGCGCGCGCGTCCGCGAGGGCGCGGGTGCTGCGGTCGCAGCGAGCGATGCGTTCTTCCCGTTCGACGACGGCCCGCGCCTCCTGATCGATGCGGGCGTGAAGTGCCTGGTCCACCCGGGCGGATCGAAGCGGGACGAGGACACCTTCGCGCTGTGCAACGAGCGTGGGGTGACCTGCCTGCTGACGGGAATCCGCCGCTTCCGCCACTGAATCGGTGCACGGCACGTGCCGTGCGGTGCCTGGCACCGACTGGCACGTGCCAGGCACCGGCGCCGGACACACCAAGCCGAGCCCCCACGAGGACCTTCGGAGCAGGGTCACGGTGCACGGCACGTGCCGTTCAGTGCCTGTCACTGCACGGCACGTGCCGTGCACCGTTCGAGGTCCGTATACTGCGCGTCATGGCCGACAAGCCCGTCCTTGACCACCCCGCGCTTCCCATCATCAAGGAAGCCTTCCCGACCGTGAAGTTCATGGCGACCGAGTTCCGTGGTCTCACCACGCTCGTCTGCCCGCCGGACCGCATCCACGATGTCCTCCGCCAGCTTCGCGACGATCCGCGGCTCGACTACAACTACCTCACCGATGTCACCGCGGTCGACTACCTGAAGTACCCCGTCAAGCAGCCGGGACGCTTCGCGGTCATCTACCTCGTCCACTCGCACAAGTACGAGCGCCGCCTCGCGGTCAAGTGCTTCCTCGAGCCGACCATCGACACCACCGGCATCGACGCCGATCCCGCCCTCGAGATCGAGAGCGCCTGCGACCTCTGGCCCGGCGCCGAGTGGACCGAACGCGAGGTCTACGACATGTACGGGATCCGCTTCCGCAACCACCCGGATCTCCGCCGCATCCTGCTGTGGAAGGACTTCCCCGGGCATCCGCTGCGCAAGGACTACCCGCTGCGAGGCCGCGGCGAGCGCGAGACCTATGTGCCCCTCACGAGAGACAGCCGGTAGCCTCGACCGCGCCGAGCCACATCGACATCCCGAACGCGCGCGCATGGACCACCCTGCGCGCGCGTTCTTTTCACGAGAACCGTGCCCGAGACGAAACGCCATCTCCAGCTGAAGGACATCGCCCTCGCGTGGCTGCGCGCGGTCGGTTGCCGTGCGGTCGCACTCGAGGTCTCCTGCCCCTTCCACCGCTACCGCTTCGACGCGCTCGGCTGGCTCGACCACGCCGACGATCCGCGCGCGGTCGCTGCGTTCGGCGCGCCACAGGGACGCGATGCGAAGGACGGCCCCCGCTCTCCGCGCGTCATCGCCGTCGAATGCAAGCAGTCGCGCGCCGACTTCGCCTCGGACGACGCCGACCCCGCGGAACTCTCGAAGCGAAAGTCCTATCTCCTCGAGCGCCGCGCGGTGATCGAGGAGCTCCGCGTGAAGGTGCGCGAGTCGCATCTGAAGGTCGAGGGCTCGAGCCTCTTCGAGGAACTCGCGACCTGGGAGTTCGGCGAGAGCCGCATCACCGCGTACCGCAATGTCGTCGCCGAACTCGAAGCGATCGACCAGAAGCTCGGCATCGACACGAAGTTCGCGCAGCTCGCGCGCTGGCGAACCGCCGATCACCTCGTCGTCATGACCCCCGCAGGCCTCCTGCGCCCTCGCGAAGTCCCGTCCGGCTGGGGCCTCGTCGAAGTCGACTCCCGCGCGCTCAAGAAAGGCTGGGAACCCGTCGCAGGCGACCCGCTTCCATGCGTCACGCGCGTCACGCCGTCGCATCTCGGCACGCCCGAAAGCCGCCGCCTCCGCCTCCTCCGCAACCTCGCCGTCGCCGCGAGCCGCGGCGTCGGCTATGGACTGATTCCTCCGCAGCAGAAGCGCGTGGGTGCTATGAGCGGTGATACGAGCGGTGATTTGAGCGGCAACGCGAAGTCCGACGCAGCGTCCACCGCCGAACCCACCCTCTTCTCACCCGAAACGCAGACCCGCTCCGATACCATTCTCCCAGACAACCTGCCCCGGTAGCTCAGTTGGATAGAGCACCCGCCTTCTAAGCGGGTGGTCGGCGGTTCGAATCCGCCCCGGGGTGTTCGAGCGGAAGGGCGATCCGCGCGGCGCTCAACTGCATCGTCTCACACCGCGACGAAGACGCGGGTCGAAGCAAATCGGCGCGGCTGCGGA
>JBEAQW010000074.1:0-2663 GCA_041163725.1 Planctomycetota bacterium | reverse complement strand
GCGGTGGTGCATGTGCGGAGGGAGGCGGAAGAGAGCGTTGTACCGCAATGTCGGCGCAACCGCTGCGTGCTTCGTCAACAAGTTCAGTTGGGATGCCCCGACCTTTGCCGCACTTCGCGCTTTCTGCGAGAGTCGTGCGTGGGTCAACGGCCCAGTCAGGACCTCCATGCCCTCCGTTTCGCTCGATTCCAAGAGTTTCCTTCTCCAGACCCCGCGCGCGCTGAAGCGTTTCCCGATCGTGGCCGCGTCGTTCGATGCCTCCGTGATTCCCGTGGAGTCGTGGGGCGAGAACCTCGCTCGCCTGCGCCATGCGGGCTTCAACACGGTCGTCATTCGGGTTCCATGGAGTCTCCATGAGCCGATACCCGGGCGCTTCGTCTTCGACGGCCCGTGCGATGTCCGTCGTGCGATCGAGCTTGCAGGAGCGGAAGGGCTGAAGGTGCTCCTGCGGATCGGACCCTGCGTCGGCGGTAGCTTCGCGGGAGGTGGGCTTCCGGGTTGGATCGCGGATCACGGCGGCGTGCGGCCGCGCGAGGCGAACCCCGGGTTTCTCGAGCGCGTGACCGCGTTCTGGCGCGCGCTCGTGCCGTGCTTCACCGACCTGCAGGCCACGCGCAATGGCAACGGAACGCCACGGCCCGTCATCGCGATCGGCATCGAGGATGCATGGCACTGCCATGACGAGGAGGTCGGGTCGGCGTACTTCGCGGCGCTCGTCCGGTACGCGCGCGAGGCGGGCGTCGATGTGCCGCTCTTCAGCGCGAACAGCTGCTGGTACATGCACGAGGGCGTGAACGACGCGTGGCAGGATCCGGCGCCGAATCCCCATCGCATGATGGAGGAACTGCGCGCGGTCCAGCCCGACGCGCCGCCGTTCTCGTTCGCGCCGCGTATGCCCGCCGCCGAGCTCGCGGTCGATCTCGCGTACCGCGTCGCCGCCCGATCCGACTTCGTGGCCGATGTCGTGGCGACGGCCCACCCGGGTGCGACGGCCGCCTTCGGTTCATCCTCGTGCGATGCGGTGGATCCGTTCCTCCTTCGTCGCCCGCTTGTCTTCGCTTCCACCTTCGCGGAGATCCTCGCATCGCTCGAGTGGTCGGGCGAGATCGAACTCGGCGGTCGGCGTGGTGGGATCGCGGGCTGCACGATGCGTGGTCCTCGACACGAGCGGCTCACGATGACGCATCGGATCAACGATGCGTCACGCATCCACCGCTGCGCGAACGGCGAGGAGATCGCCATCGCCGCGGGAAGCGCGTCCGGCATCGATTTCCATGCGAGCGACCTCGGCATCGCCGGATGCACGCTCGAGTGGTGCACGGGATCGCTGGTGGCGCTGTCGGACGATCTCCTCGTGATCGCAGGCAAGCCGCGCGGTCGGCTGCAGGTGAAGGTCGACGGCACGCTTGCGTCGATCGTCGTGCCGACGGAGGCCGGAACGCCGAAGATCGCGCGCGTGCGCGGGCTGCGCGTTGTCGCGGTGCCGTTCGCGCTCGCCGATGGAATCGCCATCGTCGACGGAGGATTCGAGTTCGTCGACCGTTCGGGGCAGGTGGTCGCGCGCCTGACGCACGCGGGCGGATTCAAGCGTGTCGCGGCCGCACGGAACCAGCGCACGGCAAAGCCGCGCGCGTGCCGGCTGGCCGCGGTCGAGTGCATCGTCGAGGACGGCCTCGTCGATGGTTCGCATCACCGCTTCGCTCCGGTCGCCGCCCCACGCTCGCTCGGCGCGTTCGGCGTCGCGGCGGCGCATGCCTACTACCGCGCACGCTTCCGCCAGTCCGGCTCCGCGCGACGGCAGTACCTGATGCCGTTCCAGCGCTTCGTCGACGCGAGGATCGCGCTCGATGGAACGATGGCGCCGGCGCGTCGGCCCGCGAAGCCGTTCCTCCGTGCAAGACAGGAGCCGTTCTCGGTTGCGCGCGCGGGCATGCACACGCTCGTCGCGGAGGTTCGCAACACGGGCCTGTTCTCCGCAGGCCGCGAACCAGGCGCGCAGGTCGGCGTGTTCGGACCGGTCGTCGAGGTCGCGACGCTCAAGGGCGTGAAGCGCAGCGAGATCGCGGCGCCGCACATCGATCCGACGCGCGCCGGCCGTCACATCGACGGCTACACCGAGGGACCGGACGGCGTGAAGACCACCTTCCGCTGGTCGTTCGGTCCGAGGAAGTCGAGCGTCATCGTGCGGCTACCCGAGCAGGTCGCCTTCGAGATACAGCGATCCGGCGGCTGGTTCCGCCTGAACGGCGAGGTGCTCCTGCTACCGACCGCCGCGGGCAACGCATCGGATCTCGTGCTTCCCGCCGATCGGCTCGCACCGATGCGGCCGAAGCCGCTCGCGAAGGGTGAGAAGCCGCCGAAGTCGAAGGCCGTGAAGCTCGTTCCCTGCGACAACGAGCTCGTGCTCGAGCCCGGCATCGCGTCGCCCGCGATGCGCGAGGCGCTGAAGAAGCTCGCGTTCCTCGAGGTACGCGGCGAGATGAAGGCGGAGTGGGCGTTCGCCCGCGTGGATCCGCCGGCAAGCTGGGCGTCGGCGCGGCCCGCGCCGAAGCGCGCGACGGGTTCGCCGACCTGGTTCCGCACGAACTGCGTGCTCGATGCTCCGCGTTCGCTCGTGCTGTCGTGCACGCACGCGGGCGTCGCAACCGTGCTCTTCAATGGCA
>JBEAQW010000073.1:0-4155 GCA_041163725.1 Planctomycetota bacterium | reverse complement strand
AGCACGTCGTCCGAGTCAAGCTGCCGCGCCACGTCGATCGACAGGCACTCACGCGTCCACTCGTCCACCACCACCAGGAGCCGAAGCGGCGGGCCATTGTGTGTCAGGGCGGCGACGAAGTCGTACGCCCAAACGTGGTCCTTCCGCTCCGGCCGGAGCCGGATGCAGCTGCCGTCGTTCAGCCACAGCCTGCCGCGACGCGGCTGTTTCCTCGGCACCTTCAGGCCCGCCTGCCGCCAGATCCGTTCCACCCGCTTTTGGTTCACGTTCCAGCCCTCGTTTCGCAGCATTCCCGTGATCCTCGGCGAACCGTACCGGCCGTACACCGATGCCAGCTCGACGATCCGGCCCGTCAACGGAGCCTCGTCGTCGCACACACGCGCCGTGTAGCGCTGCACCGCCCGCGGCTGGCCGAGCACGCGGCATGCGCGTCGCTCGCTGACCTCCGGAAGCGCCCGCTGGACTTCCTCGACCGCAGCCCGGCGGCGCGCCGGGCTCAGAAGTTTCCCGATGTTTCAAGCATGGGCGGCCTCCCGCAGGATCGCCTTGTCCAGTTCCGCGTCAGCGAGCAGCCGCTTCAGCCTTGCGTTTTCCTGCTCGAGGGCCTTCAGGCGCTTGGCCTGGTCCACCTTCATGCCGCCGTACTCCTTCCGCCACCGGAAGTACGTCGCGTCCGTGATCCCAAGCAACTTGCACACCGCCGCCACCGTGCTGCCCCGGGCGAGCTCGACGTCCGCCTGACGCAGCTTGTTGACGATCTCCTCCGCCTTGAAACGCTTGCCTGGCATGGCCTGACCTCCTGAAATGCGCCGGATACCAAAAACCGGCTTGGTACGGTTTCAGGGGGGAAGGTCACTCAGCAAGGGCGCATGAGGTTGCCTGCGAGGTCACGCGCGAACTCAGCGATGGAACCCTTCCTGGGGATCTTGAGCTCGCGCGCGCCCGCGACCTAATGGTCGAGGCGGAGTTCGCGTCGGTGGTGGCTGCGGTGCTCGGCTGCGGCTGTGCGACGGAGACCATGGGTACGCTGTTCAACGATCTTCGTAAGGCAAGGCGCCTTGCTTCGCTCGTGCGTCGCGACACCCCCGATCACCAGCGCGTGGCGCTCGACCTAAATGCGGTGACGAGCGCGGCGAACGGCTCGGCTGGTGGCGACGCGCCGTAGCCGATCCAATGAGCAGGCAACGGCAGGCAATAATGCGAGCCCAGCCTCGCGACCGAGCGGATCCACGTGACTTGGTCCGAACTCCTGCGGCAGCGCCTCACCACGCCGGCCACTTCGGCGTCCGTCCCTCGAGGACGGCCCAGACATCGCGCACGACCCAGCTCATGTTGTCCATCGCCGTCATCGTGCGGCTCGCGAGATGCGGCGCGAGATGCGCGTTCGGCAGCGGCAGCAGGGGGTTCGCGTCGCTGATCGGCTCGGGATCGTGCACATCGAGGAGCGCCGCCGCCGCGGGATTCACGCGCAGCCAGTCGGCGAGGGCGTGCGTGTCGACCACGCAGCCGCGTGAGGTGTTGATGAGGATCGCGTCGGGGCGCATCATCGAGATGAGCTCGCGTCCGATGAAGCGCCTGTTGCTCGCGCGGCCATCGACATGCACGCTGATCACATCGCTCTCGGAGAAGAGGCGCGTGAGCGTCACCGGCTCGGCGCCGCGCCGCGCATCGGCGGCGATCTCCTCGAGATCGTTGTAGACGACCGTGAAGCCGATCGCCCGCGCGACCTCGGCGACGCGCTTCCCGATCCGGCCGAGTCCGAGGATGCCGAGCACGAGTTCGTCCATCTGCCACAGGCCGACGACATCCTGCCGGAGATCATCCCACTCCTGCTTCGTCACCGGCTCGTCGAGGAAGAGCCGCGGACGGAGGGCGTCGCAGAGGAGGCAGAGGACATACTCGACGACCGCCTGGGTGTTCGCATCGGGCGTCGACACGACCTGCACGCCGCGCGCACGGCACGCCGCGAGATCGATG
The DNA here is from genome assembly GCA_041163725.1 of Planctomycetota bacterium. Lineage (GTDB taxonomy): Bacteria > Planctomycetota > Phycisphaerae > Phycisphaerales > SM1A02 > QWPT01. Next base: position 2,178 of record JBEAQW010000073.1, on the reverse strand, counting down.
TTGTCGATGCCGACGCCGGCGCGGCCGACGACCTTGAGCCGCGGCAGTCCGGCGAGCAGATGCTCGTCGACCTGCGTGTAGGTCCGCACGACGAGCGCCTCGATCTGCGCGGCGCATTCGGCGAAGCGCGGGTCGTTCACGCCTGCGTGCAGAACCTCGCAGCGCGCACCGAGCCACTCCGCGGCCTCGTCTGCGAGGTGCTCCGTGACGACGGCAAGCGGCTTGGCGGGAATCGGGGCGGAAGGCTCGGGCATGGCGTACGGGAACCGCGAGGATAGGCGCAAACCCACCTGCGCGCCGTCCGAGAACGGCCTCCCGCCGGTTCGCGACCCCCCGAAACCCTACAGACCGTCCTCGCCCGCAAGGATCGCCCGACCCGCACCGATGGACGACCCCTCAACGGCCGATGCCCGACGGGTCCGCTTTCGCGCCGATTGCGGCGTGGCGGACACGAGTCGGCGGCTTCGGCCGCCCGGAGGCAGAGAGATGGACAAGGCCAGTGTCATCGGATCCATCATCGGAGTCGTCGCGTGCGTCCTCGTCGGATGGATGGCGTCGCATGGCAACTTCACCATGTTCTACTCGCCCAAGGGCGTGATCATGGTGTTCGGCGGCACGATCTCGGTGCTTCTCATGGCGATGCCCATGGAGAGCCTGAAGTGCATCCCGGGCTACATCAAGCGCTTCCTCTTCAACAAGAGTCTCTCCGCCATCGACACCATGAAGCTCATGAGCACGCTGTCCGACAAGGCGCGTCGCGACGGCATCCTGGCGCTCGAGAACGAGATCGAGAAGATCGAGGACCCGTTCCTCGCGAAGGGCCTCCGCATGGCGGTCGACGGCACCGACGAGGAGATCATCGAGACGACGCTCCGGCTCGAGGTCATGGCGATGCAGGAGCGCCACAAGGCCGGCAAGAAGTTCTTCGACCTCATCAAGCTGTACGCGCCCGGCTACGGCCTCGTCGCGACGCTCATCGGTCAGGTCGGCATGTTCGGAAACCTCGGCGGTGACATCCAGACGCTGGGCTCGATGCTCGCGATCGCCGTCGTCGCGACCATGTACGGAACCGTGCTCGCGAACGCGATCGCCGGTCCGATGGGCGACAAGCTCGCGCTGCGTTCGGGCGAGGAGATCCTCTCGAAGGAGATGATGCTCCAGGGCATCCTGTCCATCCAGGCCGGCGACAACCCGCGCGCCACGCAGGAGAAGATGCTCGCCTTCATCCCGAACACGGTCCGTCGCAACCTGAAGCTCGCGGCCTGATCCGCTGCGAAAACAAGGGGAAACCGCATGGCCGACAAGCATGACAGCCACGGAAAGAAGGACGCCGGACACGGCGACGACGGCGGCCACAAGAAGAAGCATGGCGGTCATGGCGGCGGTCACGGCGGTGGCGGGCACGGCGGCGAGGAGCACGAGGGCGCGCCCGAGTGGCTGATCTCGTTCGCCGACATGGTGATGCTCATGATGGGCTTCTTCGTGATCCTCTTCGCGATGAATGTCCAGCCGAAGGGCGGCAATCCGGGCGGCGGCGGCGAACAGGCCGAAGGCGTCGCGACCGAGATGAACATGGTCGACCTCGCGATCGCCGTGCGCCGCGCGTTCAACAACGATGTGAACCTCGACTCCACCGATCCGCGCGACCAGCCGCTGATCGAGCGTCTGCGTCAACTCGAGAAGGATGGCGCGGGAACGAGCCGCGACGAGGGCACCGCGGGCAAGGACCGCAATGTCCAGAGCGTGCGCCCGGGCGACCGCTTCGGTCGCGGCACCAGCATCGTCTTCGCCTCGGGAAGCACGGAACTGTCCGCGAGCGCACGAAAGATCGTCGACGAACTCGCGCGGAAGCTCGACGGGCAGACGCCCATCGTCGAGGTCTACGGACATGTCGGCGCTCACGAGGCCGTGGGTGATCCCGCGCGTGCGATGGAGCTCTCGCTCGAGCGCGCGCAGACCGTCGCGCGGAGACTGCATGCGGGCGGGCTCGACTTCTGGCGCATCCGCGTCAAGGGGGCCGGAGACGGCGACCGCGTGGAGCCGTTCCCGACCGGCGCCGAGCGCGACGCGCTGAACCAGCGCGTCGAGATCCGCGTGCTCGACGAGGCGGCCCCTCCGAAGGAGCGCAGCCGTCCGATCGCGTCGACCGCGCGTACCGGCGAACGCGCAGAGTGAACA
>JBEAQW010000072.1:0-7493 GCA_041163725.1 Planctomycetota bacterium | reverse complement strand
GCGCGAACGCGTGGTTCAACGGCGTCAACGGACTCGGGCCGACCGATCCAGACGCGCGCGTCTGGCAGTTCGACCCCGCGACGGGCGCCGTGTCGCAGACGCAGGTGATGATCGACCACGCATCGCTCGCCTCGCAGGCCGTCGGACCGCCGAACAACTCCGTCGAGATGGCCGCGCACGGCCGCGATTGGATCGACCTCGCGCGCAAGCTCCTCGACTCGCGCGCGCTCGCGACGCAGACCGTCTCCGCGAGCGACAGCGTGCTTGGGCCGTTCACGCATCCCGATGGCGGGCTCTCGCTGACCTACCGCCAGCTCATCGACATGGCGTTCCATCCGCGTTGGCGCTCGAGCGCCGCGACCGCGACCGGCAACAGCGTCACCGAGGAGAACATGCCCCTCATCTTCGGCCTCGCGCTGCAGATGTACGAGAGCACGCTCGTCAGCGACGACTCGCGCTACGACCAGTGGATCGAACAGGAAGGTCCGCTCGGCTATGCGCCCGGAGTCCTCACCGCGCAGGAGATCCGCGGACTGCGGCTCTTCTTCAACACCGACCAGCAGGTGTTCCCCTTCCCGGCGACACCCGAGACGAACTGCCGCGAGTGCCATGTCAGCCCCGCGTTCAGCGTCGCGACCTACGGCGGCAAGGGAACCGGACTCGTCGGACTCCCGGGCCTCGGCGTCTATCCCGACGCGCCCGACACCGATGGCGACGGCATCCCCAACAACATCGATCGCTTCCCGAACAATGTGACCGAGTGGCGCGACTTCGATGGGGACGGCATCGGCGACAACGCCGACATGGACGATGACAACGACGGCATTCCCGACATCATCGATCCGTTCCCCTTCGATCCGGACAATGATCCAGGCGAGCCACCGCCGCCCGAGGGACCGTTCGCGCCGCTGCCCATCGCCATCATGGAGGACCTGCCCGGCGGTCTCGCGCTCGCGACGACCTTCGAGGAGCCGCCCTACACGAACGCGCCGGGGACGCGGCCGCTCGACTTCACCTTCGGCGCCGGCGGCATCGATCTCTACGACCCGTACGGCGGTCATCTGGCGCATGTGCCCCTGGCATCACGCGCGGCGATTCCCTGCAACTACACCCAGACCGTCGACAAGCCGTTCCCGAAGATGGGACCGCTCGCGCTCCTGCGCATCCGTGTCGATGTCATCGCGTGCCGCATGACGCTCTCGCTCGAACTGCGGGGCTTCCCGCTCGGAACCTATCCGTTCTCGATCGACGGAGTCCCGCGCGGCTCCCTCGGCTCGATGCCGTTCCGGATCTACGACGAGGGCTTCTACAACCTCGCGGTCCGTCCGCCCGGCGAGGATCCCGGCGTCGCGGGGATGCAGCCGAACGGCGTGCCGATGTCGGCGACGCTGCGGCTCGACGCCGGGATGCCGATGACCGAGTTCGGCGCCGTCGCGGGACAGCTGGGCCTCGCGCCCGCGGTCGCGAACTCGTTCAAGACCCCAGGGCTTCGCAATGTCGAGCTCACGGGCCCCTACTTCCACAACGGCGGCGTGGCCACGCTCGAGGATGTCATCCGCTTCTACAACCGCGGCGGCGACTTCCATGAGGAGAACCTCGACACGCTGGCGCCATCGATGACGCACCTCGGCCTCACCGAGGAGCACATCGCGGATCTCGCCGCATTCCTGCGCGCGCTCACCGACGAACGCGTCCGCGACTCGCGCGCGCCGTTCGACCATCCGTCTCTTCCGATGAGCGACGGAAGCACGCTGCCGGCGATCGGCGCCGAGGGACGCAGCGCCTCCTGCGCGACGCCGCTGCGCAGCTTCGCCGACAACCTGCTCATCGTCGACCCGTGGTTCGACGACTGCGATCGCAACGGGCTCGTCGATTCCTGCGAGATCATGCGTGATCCGTCGCTCGATCTCGATGCGGATGGCGAACTCGACGCCTGCATCCTTCCCTGTCCCGCCGACATCACCAGCGACCGCAAGGTCACGGGCGACGATCTCGCCATCGTGCTCGCGTCGTGGGGCATGCGTGCACCGAAGGCAGGTCTCGCCGACATCGACGGATCGGGAACCGTCGACGGCGGCGACCTCGCGATTCTCCTTGGGGCCTGGGGCGACTGTCCGTAGCGTGAGACGGCGGGATCGCCCCGACAGGCGCGCACTGCGGATCACTCCTTCCGCAGTGCGCTTTTCATTCGGCTGCGGGCGGAGCGCGCCATACGAACTCGGCGCGCACGAAGGCATGGTCGCTCGGCCACCGCCCTTCGCGCTTCGACGCATCGATCGCGGCGGACTCGACATCGAGTTCGCCCGCAACGAGTATCCAGTCGATCCGGTCGCCCTCGCACGCGTCCCTCCAGCCATTGAAGGACGGCTGCTCGGGCGCATCGGGATTCGTCTCTCGCCACGCATCGCGCAGACCCGCGGCCGCCTCGCCGAGCAACGCCTTCACGGGCGCGCTCGACGGGCCGCAGTTCAGGTCACCGGTCACGAGCACGGGGTCGGGATGGCGCCGGGCCCCGATCCGCTTCACGAGAAGCCTCGCCGCCTCCAGCCGCGCCGCCGAACCGCGATGATCGAAGTGCGTGTTGAAGAGATAGAACGCACGCCCGCCGTCCTTCGAGCGGAACCGAGCGAAGGTGCAGATGCGCGGCAGCGACGAGTCCCACGACTTCGAACCGGCGACCTCGGGCGACTCCGACAGCCAGAAGGTGCCGTGCTCGTCGGCATCGAGGTCCCAGCGGTCGGCGCGGTACAGGATCGGGCAGGCCTCGCCCGTGGCGGGATCGGCGTCGCGCGTGCGCGCGAGCACGGCGAACTCCGCACACCCGGTCCGAATGTCCTCGATCTGCCCGGGCAGCGCCTCCTGCAGCCCCCAGAAGTCCGCGGACCGCAGGATCCCGAGCACCATCGCGCTGCGATGCCGCCATGCGTTCGGCCCGTCGCCATCGTTCGCGTAGCGGATGTTGAAGCTGCCGATGCGGATCGGCGGCGCATCGGGCCCGACCTCGCCCGCCGCCGCGAGCAGCGTGCAGACGGCGAATGCGAGTAGCGCGATGGATGAACGCCTCATGCGGCGGATCCTACCCGCTCAGCCCCACGCCACGCGCGCTCCCCGTCACGACGGCCGCACGATATCGAAGCGGATCATCATCGCGTGATCCTCGTGCACCGTGTTGTGGCAGTGCATGACATAGCGACCTGTGAAGTCGCGGAACCGCGCGAACACCTCGAACTCGTCCCCGTCGTAGAGCGTGAAGACATCCTTGCGGCCACCGAGCACGGTGCCCGCCACCGGCTTGCGGTTGTAGCTCAGGACGCGACCTTCCTCGAGATGGAAGTGGATCGGATGGGCCCAGCCACCTGTGGTCGAGAAGTGCCAGATCTCCGGGCGCCCCTGCACGACGGTCGCGCGCGAGACGAGCGGATCGAAGAACTCGTTGTTGATCGTCCACATGCCGTTGCGGCGGTCGAACTTCCACTCGCGACGGGTGGCACCCGCGGTCACGATGGGCGCGAGCGGCCGCATGAACTCCGGAATTCGGCTCGGATCCGCGACCTCGCCCGAACGCACCACGAGCTTCAGGATCCTCGGTGACTGCGCCATCGGCAGGCGATCGCGCTCGGGACCACGCCCATCGCGCTGCTCCGCGCGGTTCACGAGGTAGATCTCGCGCGTCGTCTCGGGCAGCGTGGAGAAGTCCACCACGATGTCCATCCGCTCGCCCTGCCCAAGGGTGAAGTTCTGCGCCTCGATCGGCGTCGGCAGGAGATTGCCGTCGGTGCCGATGAGCGTGAACTCCATGCCGTTCGAGAACCAGAGATCCCAGTACCGCGAAGGCCCCGCGGCGAGCACGCGGAAGCGGTACTTGCGGCGCTCGACCTCGAAGTACGGCTGCACCCTGCCGTTCACGAGGAACTTGTCGCCGATGTACCCGTCCATGTCCATCGGATCCATGAAGAGCACGCCATCGGCATCGAACTGCCTGTCCGCGAGCACGAGCGGAATGTCGAACCGGTTGCGGACGCGCGTGCCGTCGGGCACGCCGCTCGGAAGGCGGAACGCATCGGGGTTCGCATCACGCTCGTTCCCGCTGTCGAACGAATCGAAGAGCAGGTAGACGCCCGCGAGTCCGCGACAGGTGTTCTGCGCGGTGAAGTCCATGCAGTGATCGTGGTACCAGAGCGTGCCCTTCGCCTCGTTGGCGTTGCTGCCCGCGGGGTAGTTCGGATAGTGGTGATCCTTGAAGTAGCCGGGGCCATAGAAATCGGCGGGAAAGCCGTCGGACTCCGAAGCCTGGTTGCCATTGTGGAGATGCGTGATGATCTCCGAGCTTCCGAAGCCCTGGATGACCTCCGGGAGTTCGTTGCGGAAGCGCACGAGGATCGGCTCGCCGTACCGCGCCATGAAGGTCGGTCCGGGGACGCTTCCCCCGTAGCTCGACATGCGGCTGAGCCCGAGTTGCGGATGCGGGCGCCCCAGCACCTCGCGGATCGGCATCTCGTAGTAGTAGCGCGGCACGAACTCGTCCCAGCGCTGGTGCGCCTCGGGGATCGGGGCGGGATCGAGCGGTTCGAAGGATGGCCGCGGAATCGCGTACCTCGAGAACGCGAGCGGCTCGACAAACGGCGTCGTCGGAGGGCTCGGAGGCGAGCCGCCGGCGAGGATTGCTCGGGAAAAACGGGTGTTGATGAAGAACGCCCCGGATGCGAGCGCACCCGTACGAACGAACCCGCGGCGGGAAACCCCGGCCACAGGACCTGCGGACTCGGACAGCATGTAGAGTTCCTCGCCCAGTGGGGGGATCACTGACGGCACTCGGTCGGCGAGCGATACATGGCGCTCGCGTCTTACAAGATGCGTCGTTTTCAAACTGGTGTGCGACGGATCATTCGGGAATCGACGATTCCTGCGTCCGCGTCGGTGGACACGCTGTGCACGGGCTAGGGAAACACCCCAATTCCGAATGCAGGGGGTGATTCTCGGAGCACACCCCTTCCGCGCGGGGGGGGGCGCCGTTACAACTAGAGCGCGGGGATAACTTCCCGTATCAGGATGCCTCAGGCGCGTTCCTGAGAGGGGCCATTTTCTCAAGGAGTATCTATGCGCTTCAGTATTGGTCTTGCAACCTTCGTGGTCGCTGCGGCGATCGGTTCCGGTGCCATGGCACAGTCCGGTCCAACCGTCACCGCCCAGGTGATCGAGGACACACCGCTCTGGATCGAGGTTCCGGGCGTCAAGGAGTTCAGCGGGGTGATGGTCGCACGGCCTCTGCAGGCCGGCGATGCCGACGCGCTCGGCCTCTCGCTTCAGCAGTTCAACGCCCGCCTCGACGGCGCGGTCGCCATGCTGTCGAACTTCACCATCCTCCGCTACGTGCCCGAGACCGACGAGTACCTCTTCGAAGTCCCCTTCGGATCGACGGAGAACACCATCGCGAGCCGCCTGCTCGCGAGTGGCAACTTCCAGTATGTGGAGCCCGACTGGACGGTCTATCCGGTCGCGTGCCCGAACGACACGAGCTTCGCGTCGCAGTGGCATCATCAGGCCGCGCGACTGAACTCGTGCGCCGCCTGGGATATCGAGACCGGACGCAACACGGTCGTGGTCGCGATCTGCGACACGGGCATCCGCACGACGCACACCGATCTGCTCCTCAATCGCTACGAGGGCTACAACGTGCCGACGGCGCGCTGGGAGTCCGCAGGCGGCGCCATCACCGACATCAACGGCCATGGCACGAACTGCACCGGCTGCGCGGCAGGCAACGGCAACAACGCGAACGGGATCTCAGGCATCGGATGGAACCTCGGCCACCGCATGATGCGCGTGACGGACTCCACCAACGGCAGCGCTTCGCTCTCGAACCTGACGACGGCCGCGCGCCTCGCGGCCGACATCGGCGATAAGGTCGCGAGCGTGAGCTACAGCGGCGTGAACTCCTCCACCGTGTTCACGACCGGTACCTATGTGCGCTCGAAGGGCGCCATGCTCGTCTGGGCGGCCGGCAACGACGGCGTGACCATGACCGGCAACCGCAACGACGATGTGATGATCGTCGGCGCGTCCGATCAGAACGACAACATCGCGAGCTTCTCGAACCGCGGATCGCTCGTCGATCTCGTCGCGCCGGGAGTGAGCGTGTACACGACCTCCAATGCGGGCAACACCTCGTACGCGGCGGTCAGCGGCACGAGCTTCGCATGCCCGATCACCGCCGGACTCTGCGGCCTCATCTGGTCGCGCAATCCCGACCTCACGCCGGCGGAGGTCGAGCAGATCATCCGCTCGACCTGCGTCGACCGCGGCACCGCGGGACTCGATGACATCTACGGCTACGGCCGCATCAGCGTCGCCGCGGCGATCGCCGCGACGCCTGCGCCGGGCGGCGGTGGTGGCGGCGGTGGCGGTGGCGGCGACACCACGCCTCCCGACGCGCCGACCGGCCTGACCGCGACCGCGGGCCAGGGCCAGGTCACGCTCGGCTGGACGGCAAACAGCGAGGCCGACCTCGCCGGCTACCGCGTCTACCGATCGACCACGAACGGCAGCGGCTATGTCGAGGTCACGACCTCGGCGATCTCCTCGACAAGCTTCACCGACTCGGGCCTGAACGCGGGCACGTCCTACTACTTCGTAATCCGCGCCGTCGATACGAGTGGCAACACCTCTTCGAACTCGAACCAGGCCTCGGCCACCCCGACCGCGCCCCCGGGACCGGTCACGCTCTTCTCCGACGGCTTCGAGTCCGGCAACCTGACCACGGGTGGCTGGACGGTCCAGAACACTTCGGCCGCGGCGAATACCGGCGCGCGCCGGAGCGGCTCATGGGGTGCGCGGCTCACGCGCTCGACCTGGATGGAGAAGTCGATCTCGACCGCGGGGTTCAACTCCCTCACACTCACCATCGCTCGACGGACCTCGGGCTACGAGCGCACGGAGAACCTCTATGTCGAGTGGTGGAACGGCACGGCCTGGGTGAACCTCACCACCGTGAACCGCAGCAGCTGGGTGAACCAGACACTCGATCTGCCGGCGGCCGCTTCGAACCAGAGCGGCTTCAAGTTCCGCTTCCGCACCAATGCGAACGCGAACAACGAGCGCGCCGACATTGACAATGTCACGCTGATCGGCCTGCCCAACTAGGCCTGATCTGACCAGACCGCGCGACGGCCCACCGCCGCGTCGGATCATCGCAAGGCTCCAGGGCGCCCCCGCCTTCCGTACGGGGGCGCCCTGCCCTTTTTGGTGGAATCGCCCCGCCCGAAGCGCCGATGAACCCCCTCCCGCCATGTCGATCTCGATCCTCATCCTCACGCTCAACGAAGAGACGAACATCGGCGCCTGCCTCGATGCGCTCGAGGGCTTCGATGATGTGGTCGTCTTCGACAGCCTCAGCAAGGACCGCACCAAGGAGATCGCCCTGTCGCGCGGCGCCCGCGTGGTCGAGCGGCCGTTCGACAACTGGGCAGCGCACCAGAACTGGGCGATGGACAACA
>JBEAQW010000071.1:0-5675 GCA_041163725.1 Planctomycetota bacterium | reverse complement strand
CACCTGGCTGCACGCGAGCTCGGACGGCGCGGGTGGTGGAGTCGCGTGGGGCTCGGCAGGCGGCGACTTCAGCACGCTCGCAAGTGCCACGGCCCTGACCACGGCGCTCGGCATGCAGGAGTGGTCCTCCCCAGGCCTCCTCGCGGATGTCCGCGCCTTCGCGAGCGACGCGTCGCAGAACCTCGGCTGGTTCCTGCTCGGTGACGAGTCCGTCGCAGGCACGGCCCGCCGCTTCGACAGCGCGGATGGCGCGAGTGCGGGCGGATTCGCGCCGCGCCTCGAGATCGAGTTCACCCCCGTTCCCGCACCCGGAGCACTGGCGCTGCTCGGGTTGGCGACCCTTGCCCCGCGCCGACGCCGCCGGAACTGAAACCCGGCGCACGAAGCGTTCGTCCCGCTTCGGAGCCATGCATGCAGACTCCCGTTGCCACCCCGCAGCCAACTCGCTCCGCCTTCCGACTCGCACTCATTCCGATGCTCTGCATGATCGCCGCGCACACCGCGCGCGCCGACATCGTGTCGATCGTCGCCTCCCGCGACGCCACGCTCTACGAGAGCGAGGATGGAACGCTCGCGAACGGCGCGGGCGAATACTTCTTCGCAGGAAACACCTACCAGGGCCGCGCACGCCGCGGCCTCGTGCACTTCGACATCGCGAGTCTCGTGCCGACCGGCGCCACCATCGTTTCCGCGCGCCTGCATGTCTACTCGTGGCAGGGCATCCTCGGCACGCACGCGATCAGCCTGCACCGCGCACTCGAGGACTGGACCTGCGGCACGAGCAATCCCGACGGGCCCGAAGGCGTCGGCACCGATGTCACCGCGGGCGATACGACCTGGCTCTTCTGCACCGCGGACGGCGCGGGCGGAGGAACGGCCTGGTCGACGCCCGGCGGCGTGTTCGCGTCCGAGGCGAGTGCGAGCGTCCTGATCGGCGAGACCGGCTTCTACTCGTGGAGCTCGGCGCAGCTCGCCGAGGATGTGCGTTCGTTCCTCGCGGATCCCGCGAGCAACTTCGGCTGGTTCCTCGTGGGAAACGAGTCGGAGTTCGGAACCGCGCGCCGCTTCGACAGCGTCGAGAGCGCGGCGTTCGGCGGCTTCCCACCCACGCTCGAGATCGAGTTCGCAACCGTCCCGTCTCCCGGAGCCATCGCGCTCGTCGCGCTGGCGGGCGGAACGCGGCGTCGGCGCCGCTGAGATCAGGTCTGCAGCACACCGGTGCGGTACGCGCCGCCCGACGGAAGCGGCGCCTGCGCCGCGACGGCGAGGGCGAGCGCGAGTTCCTCGCGCGTCTCGGTCGGATCGATGATCCGGTCGACCCAGCCGCGGCTCGCCGCGTAGCGGATGTCCTGCTGCTCGTTGTAGCTCGCCGAGATGGCGGCGAGGAGCTGGGCACGCATTTCCTCATCGACCTTCTCGCCCTTGCGCTCGCGTGCCGCGAGATCGATCGAGAGCAGCGTGCCCGCCGCCTGCGCCGCACCCATCACTGCGAACCGCGATCCCGGCCACGCGAGCGTCAGCAGCGGATCGAACGCGCGGCCGCACATCGCGTAGTTGCCGGCGCCGTAGCTGCCGCCGACCACGAGCGAGATCTTCGGAACCACGCAGTTCGACATCGCGTTCACCATCTTCGCGCCGGAACGGATGATGCCGCCCTGCTCGCTGTCGCGACCGACCATGAATCCCGTCGTGTCGGTGACGAACACGATCGGAAGTCCCTTCTGGTTGCAGTCCATGATGAAGCGCGCGGCCTTGTCGGCGCTGTCGTCGTAGATCACCGCCGGCATGTTCGCCGAACTCGACGGCCCCGCCTTGCCGCCGGGCATCTTGCGCTGCGTGAGCTTCTTCTGGTTCGCGACGATGCCGCACGGGAACCCTGCGACCCGCGCATACCCGCAGACGAGCGAGCGCCCGTACTCCGCGCGGTACTCGTCGAAACTCCCCCCATCGACGAAGCAGCCGAGCAGCTCGACCATGTCGTACTGCGCGCCCGCCTCGGAGCGGAACACCTTCGGAAGATCGCCAGCCGGACGCGCAGGCTCGATCGCCGCGAACGGCGCCCTCGCCTTCGCCGGCGCCGTGCGCACCGCGGCGAACACGCGGCGCAGGCGCGCGATGCAGGCCGGATCGTCCTTCTCGCGGAAGTCGATCGTGCCCGAGATCTCGGCATGCATCGCGGCACCGCCGAGTTCCTCGCTCGAGACCTCCTGCCCGATCGCCGCCTTCACGAGCGCGGGACCCGCGAGATAGAGTCCACTTCCCTCGGTCATCAGGAGGGTGTCGCAGAGCACGGGCAGGTATCCGCCGCCCGCGACGCAGTTGCCCATGATCGCGGCGATCTGCGGGATGCCCTGCGCGCTGAGAACCGCGTTGTTCCTGAAGATGCGGCCGAAGTCGTCCGTGTCGGGGAACACATCCTCCTGCAGCGGAAGGAATACGCCCGCGCTATCCACGAGGTATACGAGCGGCAACCGCGCCCGCTCGGCGATCGTCTGCGCGCGGATGATCTTCTTGCAGGTCATCGGGAAGAACGCGCCCGCCTTCACGGTCGCGTCGTTCGCGATCACCATGGCGAGCCGACCGTCGATCTCGGCGATCGTCGTGACCACTCCTGCCGCCGGCGCGCCCCCGTACTCGCGGTACATGCCCCACGCGGAGAACAGGCCGCACTCCATCGCGCGCGTGCCCCCGTCGACCAGCAGCGACATGCGCTCGCGGGCCGTGAGACGCCCATTGCGATGCTGCCGTTCGATGCCCGATTTCCCGCCCCCCTGCTCGAGCCTGGCGGCTTCGGCGAGGTACTCGGCGGTCGCGGATTCGAGCAGGGTCGTCTGGGAGCTCATCGGACGCGGAGAATAGACAAAACGCCGCCGCGAAAAGCGCGTTGGTTCCGAGAACCGCAGGCGCACCCGAGCCGGCGCCCGAAACACCCCTTGCGGACGGTCGAGGGCTTCCGCTATCCTTCCCGATCCTCTTCAAGGCAGGATTCACGGCGGCGGGATTGCCGCCTCTCAGGGAACACACATGAGCAACACGATCGTCGACAGCACTCGCCGCCACGCCAAGGACACCGGCTCGACCGAGGTCCAGGTTGCGGCCATCACGGCGCGCATCACCGAGCTTCAGGACCACTTCAAGGTCCACAAGAAGGACCACGCCTCGCGTCGCGGGCTCCTGCTCCTCGTCGGCAAGCGCAACCGCCTGCTGAAGTACATGGCCGCGTCGAACCGCGAGGGCTACCTCTCGCTCATCAAGCGCCTCGGACTCCGCAAGTAATCCCACGCGCCGCGCTTGCGGCGTCGTGACCGGGATTCGTGCGCGCCCCGCGCGCTCCAGCCACGCCAGACCGCCATCGCGGCGCTCCGCGCCGGCGCTGTGCATTTGGGCACGCGGCGCGATCAGTCAACCACATTTCACTCTTGAAAGAGCCGCCACGAAGGCGGCAGATGGAGAATCACCATGGCAGTCACCGTTGTTGAGAAGGTCATCGGAGGGCGTACGCTGCGCTTCGAGACCGGCCGCGTCGCGAAGCTCGCGAGCGGAGCCGTCATCGCCACCTACGCCGACACCTGCGTCCTGGCGACCTGCGTCCGCGCGAACCCGCGTGCGGGCATCGACTTCTTCCCGCTCACCTGCGACTACCGCGAGAAGCTCGGCGCCGCCGGCAAGTTCCCCGGTGGATTCCGCAAGCGCGAGGGTCAGCCGAACGAGAAGGAAGTCCTCACGATGCGCATGATGGATCGCCCGATCCGTCCGCTCTTCCCCGAGGGTTTCTGCGACGAGATCCAGCTTCAGGCCTGGGTCATGTCGCATGACGGCCAGAACGACTCCGATGTCATCGCCTGCACCGCGGCCTCCGCGGCGCTCGCGATCACCGACGCCCCCTACCTCGGACCGGTCGCGACGATCCGCGTCGCCCGCCTCATCACCGAGCAGGGCGAGCGCTTCGTCGTCAACCCGACGCAGGCGCAGATGGAGTTCAGCGACCTCGACCTGGTGCTCTCCGGCCACAAGGACGGCATCAACATGATCGAGGTCGGTGCAGCCGAGGTCCCCGAGGACACGATGGTCTCCGCCATCCGCTTCGGCTACGAGGAGGGCATCAAGCCGATCCTCGAGCTGATCGAGGAGCTCCGCCAGAAGTGCGGCGCCCCCGCCGTGCGCATGGGCGAGCTCAACACGCCGAGCGACGATGTCATGGCCGAGGTCAAGAAGGCGGCCTACGACCGCATGCTCGAGGCCCGCAAGATCAAGGGCAAGCGCGAGCGCAACGACGCCGTCGATGCGATCAAGGCCGAGATCCTCAAGACCCACTTCGCGATCCCCGAGGGCATCCCCTACTCCGCGCACCTCGTGGCCGAGAAGCGCCAGAAGCAGGCCAAGGAGGCGCTCCGCCTCCTCGAGAAGAAGATCACGCACTACCTGGTCGCGCAGCACTCGATCCGCGCCGACGGCCGCAAGCTCGACCAGATCCGCGACCTCGACATGTCGGTCGCGGTCTTCCCGCGCACGCACGGCTCGGCGTTCTTCCAGCGTGGCGAGACGCAGTCGCTCGTCACCTGCACCCTCGGCACCGTCAAGGATGAGCAGATCGTCGACGGCCTCCTCGCCGAGTACGCGAAGAAGTTCTACCTCCACTACAACTTCCCGCCGTTCTGCACCGGCGAGGCCGGCCGCATCATGGGTCCCGGCCGCCGCGAGATCGGCCACGGCGCGCTCGCGGAGCGTTCGCTCCTCGGCATCCTGCCCTCGAGCGAGGACTTCCCCTACACGATCCGCCTCGTCAGCGACATCACCGAGTCGAACGGCTCGTCGTCGATGGCGAGCGTCTGCGGTGGCTGCCTCGCGCTCATGGACGCGGGCGTCCCGATCCGCAACACCTGCGCTGGCATCTCGGTCGGTCGCTTCACCGACGAGACGGGCAAGGTCACGCATGTGACCGACATCATCGGCGAGGAGGACTTCTTCGGCGAGATGGACTTCAAGGTCTCGGGCACGCGCGAGGGCATCACGGGCATCCAGCTCGACCTCAAGGCGCGCGGCCTGTCGGTCGACGAGATCGAGTCGATCTTCGCGCAGGCGAAGGTCGGCCGTCTCTTCCTGATCGGCGAGATGGAGAAGACGATCGCTGCTCCGCGCGAGGACATCTCCCCGCTCGCGCCGCGCATCACCATCGTCAAGATCGATCCCGAGAAGATCGGCAAGCTCATCGGACCCGGTGGCAAGACCATTCGCGGCATCCAGGAGTCGACCGGCGCCCAGATCGATGTCGAGGAGGACGGCACCGTCTTCATCGCATGCTCCGACGCGGCGAAGGCCGCCGCTGCGAAGGCCGCGGTCGAGGCGCTCGGCGCCGAGATCAAGGTTGGATCGGTCTACACCGGCAAGGTCGTGGCGATCAAGGAGTTCGGCTGCTTCGTCGAGCTCGCACCGGGAACCGACGGCATGTGCCATGTCTCGGAGCTCGCGCACGGCTATGTGAAGAAGGTCGACGAGGTGGTCAAGGTCGGCGACACGGTGACCGTGAAGGTCATCAATGTCGACGACAACGGCCGCATCAAGCTCTCGCGCAAGGCCATGCTCCCGGCGACCGAGCCCGCGGCTGGAAAGGCCTGATCATTCGCCCGAGTCGATTCGACCTTTTTCTAAGCCCCTTTCGGGCTTGCCGTTGAGGC
>JBEAQW010000070.1:0-6166 GCA_041163725.1 Planctomycetota bacterium | reverse complement strand
ACTTCTTGAAGGTCGGCGGCTGAAGGGCTGATGCAGGCCGAGGTGCGGACCGATAGTAGGGAGGCCCTCCCGGCCGGCGGAATCCGGCCATGGTGGTTGCATCGGAAGAACCGTGCCGGATCCCACAGAACCCGCATCCTCCGCACCGCGGCCCCTGAGCGAACTCCGCGTCCTGATCGATTCGGTCGACGAGCGGCTGGTCGCGCTGCTCTCCGAGCGCGCGCGTCTCGTGGTCGAGGTCGGTCTGGCCAAGCGGGGAGAGGGCGTCTCGACCTATGTCCCGAGCCGCGAGCGCGCGGTGATCGAGCGCGCGGTCTCGCGCAACGGCGGTCCGCTCGCCGCGCGCACGATCGAGGCCGTGTTCCGCGAGATCATGTCGGGTTCGTTCGCACTCGAGCGCCCGCTCCGCATCGCCGCGCTCGGACCCGAGGGGAGCTTCAGCCATCTCGCGACCGTCCGCCACTTCGGTTCGAGCGTCGACCTCGCGTTCGTCGGTTCGATCGAGGATGTCGTGATCGAGGTCGCGGCGGGGCGGTGCGACCATGGGCTCGTGCCGTACGAGAACTCGACCGCCGGCTCGATCCACGAGACGCTCGACGCCCTCGTGGCGCATCCGGTGTCGATCCGCTCCGAGTCGCTCGTGGCCGTTCGACTGGCGCTTCTCTCGAACGCGCCGATGGAGTCGGTCCGCCGCATCTACTCGAAGCCGCAGGCGTTCGCGCAGTGCCGCCAGTGGTGTGCGCGCGTGCTGCCGCAGGCGGAGCTCGTCCACGAGTCGAGCACGAGCGCGGCCGTGCTGCGCGCGCGTGACGAGGATGGCGCCGCCGCCGTTGCATCCGCGTTCGCCGGCGACCTCCATGGCGTGCGCACCCTCGTCGACGGCATCGAGGACCGTGCGGGCAATGTGACGCGCTTCCTCGTGATCGGCCGCGAGCCCGTCGCGCCCACGGGGAACGACAAGTCCACGATCTGGTTCGCGCTCTCCGACCGGGCGGGCGCGCTCGTCGGGGTGCTCGACAGCTTCCGCCGCGAGGGGATCAACCTCTCGCACATCGAGAAGCGGCCGTCGGGCGACGCCCACTGGGACTATGTGTTCTTCATCGACGCCCTCGCACACGCGGAGGACGAGGCGATGAAGCGGGCCCTCGCCGATGCCCGCACCCATTGCGCGCGACTGTCGGTGCTCGGGAGCTACCCACGCGCCGAGCGTGTGCTGTAGCCGGTCGGAAGGGCGGTCCGCCGCCATGCGCCGCGGGCGATATCCTGCCGCGCCGCCCGCGCACCCTCCGACGACGACCCACGCATGGCACCCTGCTACGACACCGCGCCGTTCCGCATCGCCCTCATCTCGACGGGCGGCACGATCGAGAAGACCTACGACGAACTCGGCGGCGTGCTGTCGAACCGGGTCAGCGTGCTCGACATGCTGCTCGCCTCGCTCGACCTGCGTGGCGTAGTGATCGACCGCGTGCCGCTCATGAACAAGGATTCGCTCGAGATGACCGAGTCCGACCACGATCTGATCGCCGACACCGCCGAGATCATGTCGCGCAACCACAGCGGCGTGGTCATCGTGCATGGAACCGACCGGCTCGCGAAGTCCGGCGAGCGCATCCACGAGCGCCTCGTGCGCTCGGGCGGCGCGACGAAGGCCGTCGTCCTCACCGGCGCGATGCGCCCCTACGAACTCCGCACGACCGATGCCTCGCAGAATGTCACCGAGGCGCTGACCGCGGTGCAGCTTCTTCCCCCCGGCGTGTATGTTGCGATGCACAACCGCGTGCTCGCGTTCCCCGGCGTCGTCAAGGATGTGAAGGCCGGGACCTTCGTGCGCGCCCCTGCATGAGGTGACCTGATGGAGACAGCGCAGAAGGGCGCCATCGCGCGCGTACTCGGACTCGTCGAACGCATCGGCAACCGGCTGCCCGATCCCGCGACGCTCTTCGTCCTACTCGGCGTGCTCGTCCTGATCCTGAGCGCGGTCGGTTCGTCGGCGGGATGGCAGGTCGCCGATCCGCGCGATCCCTCCCGCGTGCTCGGCGTGACGAACCTCCTCTCCGCCGAGGGAATTCGCTGGATTCTCACCAGCGCGCTGCGGAACTTCCTCGACTTCCCGCCCCTTGCGATCGTGCTCGTCGCGATGCTCGGGATCGGAGTCGCGGAGCGCACCGGCCTCTTCCCGGCGCTCATCAAGCTGCTGGTCCGCCTGACGCCGTCGAAGCTGCTGACGCCGGCACTCGTCTTCATCGGCATCTGCTCGAACATCGCCTCGGACGCGGGATATGTCGTGCTGCCGCCGCTCGCCGCGGGCATGTTCGCGATGGTCGGGCGCTCGCCGCTCGTTGCGATCGCCGCCGTGACCTTCGGCGTCGCGGGCGGCTTCAGCGCGAACCTGCTGATCTCGAGCCTGGATCCGCTGCTCTCGAGCCTGACGCAGGGCGCTGCGCAGGTGCTCGATCCGAACGCGGTGGTGAACCCCACCTGCAACTACTGGTTCATGATCGCGTCGACGCCGTTCCTCACGCTCCTCGGATGGGCGGTGACGGCGTGGATCGTCGAGCCGCGCTTCTCGCGCGCCGAGGTCGATGCGCAGATCGCGGAAGGCGGCACCGTGCGCGGCGCGCCGTCGCTCACGACCGACGAGCGACGCGGGCTCCTCGCGGCGCTCGCCGCACTCGTCGTGGTCGCGGGCGGATTCCTCTCGATGGCGCTCGTCGAGGGCTGGCCGCTGCACGGGCAGATGCCGCGCGGCGGGACGGGCACGCTCGTGCCCGCCTGGAGCGAGGCGATCGTGCCGATGATCCTCGTCCTCTTCCTGCTGCCCGGCATCGCGTACGGACTCGTCTCGGGCGAGATCCGCAGCGACCGCTGCGTCGCGAAGCGGATGGGTGATTCGATGGCCGCGATGGGGACCTACCTCGTGCTTGCGTTCTTCGCGGGCCAGACGATCGCGTGGTTCAAGCAGTCGGGCCTCACGAGCGTGCTCGGCGTGACCGGCGGCGAGGCGATCAAGGCGCTGGGCTTCGGCGAGGCCTCGATGGTCGCCGCCATCGTGGTCGTGGTCGCGCTCCTCAATCTCTTCGTCTCGAGCGCGAGCGCGAAGTGGGCCTTCCTCGCGCCGATCCTCGTGCCGATGCTCGGCACCGCGGGCGTCGCGCCCGAGGTCGTCCAGTGCGCCTACCGCGTGGGCGACTCGTGCACGAATCCGATCGCGCCGCTGTCGCCGTACCTCGTGGTCATCCTCATCGCGATCCAGCGCTACCGGAAGGACGCCGGACTCGGCACGCTCATCGCGCTGCTCGTTCCGTACTGCCTCACGGCGCTCATCGTGTGGACGATGTTCCTCGCGGCGTGGATCTCGCTCGGGATTCCGCTCGGGGTGTGATGCGGGTCAGTGCGCGCCGCTTCCCGCAGCCTCGTCGGCATCGAGCGCCATCAGCTTCTTCAGGATCGGGCTGATCGCGAGGACGACCGCCGCGGAGGCGAGTGCGGCGATCGCGATGAGTCCGAAGACCTCGCCGTAGGTGCCCACCGTCTCGGACGGCGGCGGGATCACGCCGGAACCGCCTTCGCTCACGCCGGTCATCTTCGCGATGGCCGCGGCGAGCAGGTGGCTGAACGCAGTCGCGAGGAACCACGCGCCCATGATCGTGCTGACGACACGCGGCGGCGAGAGCTTGGTGACCAGCGAGAGCCCCACCGGCGAGAGGCAGAGCTCGCCGGTCGTCTGCAGCAGGTAGCCCGTGAGCAGCCACGACATCGCGACCATGCCGTTCGCGTCGGCGGACTTCGCACCCATCCAGAAGCAGCCGAAGCCGAGGCCGAGCTGGCCGAGGCCGAGGGCGAACTTCACGCCTGCGCTCGGGTCGCGGCGGCCAAGCGCACCCCAGATCCACGAGAAGATCGGGCCGAACATCAGGATGAAGGTCGGATTCGCGGCCTGGAACACGGATGCCTTGATCTCGCTGCCGCCGATGGCCAGGCCCTGCTCGACCTGCGCGGCCGTGGCGGTGAAGGTCACGCGTCCCTCGGGCTTGCCCTCGTTGCCGGCCTTCTGCGCGAGATCGATCTCCTCGAGGGTCCAGACCTTTCCGGCGACCTCGATGCCGAGGAACTCCTGCGTCACCGCGACATCGGAGTAGGTCTGTCCCTCGACGACCACGATGTCGCCGACGACGCGGTCGATGTTCCGGTCGGTGAAGTTGTTGACGCTCGAGCCCGCCTGCTCGAAGAACGCCCAGAAGAGCATCGAGAAGAAGCAGAGGATGAGGATGACGATCAGGCGTCCACGCTCGAGCGCCGGCGCGGAGATCGCCGACAGGAGGAGCGAACCGAACGCGATCAGTCCCATCGCATTGAGCACCCATCCCGCGAGCTCGTTCTTCCAGACGAGCATCGCGAGGGGCACGACCGCGATCAGCGTGCCGATCATGATCGGGATCACGCCGCGCGGCTTCGTGACGTTGCCATCCGCGTCGCGCGGGGCGCCGAGATCGGCGGGGATCGTGCCGACCGTCAGCTTCGCGAAGCTCACGACGCCCGCGCCGAGCAGCGCGATCGCGATCGGGATGTTGAGGAGCATCTGCGTGGTGTCGCCGGCGGTCGTCCAGAACATGGTGCCGACGACGGCCAGGCTCATGCCGAGGATCAGCGCGCGTGCGATGCCCTGCGAGACGACGAAGGTCGCGAGGCCGAGGAGCATGCCGACCGTCGCGAGTCCGAATCCGTAGTGCCAACCGTAGGTCTCGCCGACATAGCCGCAGACCAGCGGCGCGAGCGCCGCGCCGAGGTTGATGCCCATATAGAAGATCGTGAAGCCCGCATCGCGCTTGGCGCTGCCCTTCGGGTAGAGCGATCCCACCATCGTCGAGATGTTCGGCTTGAAGAAGCCGTTGCCGACGATCAGGAGGCCGAGTGCGCCGAAGAGCGCCCATTCCTGCTCGAGCGTCATGAGCAGATGGCCGGCCGCCATGAGCGCGCCACCCCAGATCACGGCGAGCCGTGCGCCGAGGTAGCGGTCGGCGAAGATGCCTCCGAGGTACGGCGTCGCGTAGACGAGCGCACCGTAGGCGCCGTAGATCGCGTACGCCTGCTCGTCGTTGGCCTTGAGGAAGCCCTTGATCAGGTAGAAGGTGAGCAGGGCGCGCATCCCGTAGAACGAGAAGCGCTCCCACATCTCGACGAAGAAGAGGAGGAAGAGCCCCGGAGGGTGTCCGTCCTTGCCTGGCTGCAGGGGGCTACCGAACGGCGCATCGACGGGCGGATTCAGCTGCGACATGGACTCTCCTCGGGGATGACCCCGCGCGACGCCGGGGAAGTGCGCGCGCTTGGCGGGTCAAGATAGCGGAATGGAGGCGATGCCCGGCACGGGCGCCCGCGCTCTGCCACAATCGCGGGGTGGACGAACGAGTCATCCGCCTGCGCCGCCCACCCGTCCTCGTCGAGGTCGAGGGGCGCTTCGTGCCGTCGGGGGTCTCTCTCGACGAGGTCGATGCGCGCTGGGCGGCGCTCTGTTCGGCGAATCCGCGCTACTTCGACGGGGCCGTGCTGCAGGTCCTCGGTGTCAGCCGCAACGGGCATGGCGGCGTGCAGATCCATGTGCAGGAGTGCTCGTACCGCTTCTACGCGGTGCAGCGGAGCATCGACGGGCGTCCCGGGCTCGACTGCGGCGTGCGGTCGCTCGGGGTGAAGGCGGTGACGAGCGACGGCGCACGCGTGCTCGTCGGGCGGCGCTCTGCGTCGGTCGCCTACTACCCGTCGATGTGGGAGTTCGTACCCGGTGGGTCGCTCGAGCCTGGCGTCGCGCCGTCCGATGCGGTCGTGCGCGAGCTCGCCGAGGAAGCAGGGCTCGAGCCGTCGGCGCCGCCGGTCGCCGTCGCGCTGCTTGCGGATCCGCATGCGTTCACCTGGGAAGTCGTGCACAGACTTGCGATCGCGTCCGGCGCGATGGCGCGATGCGGGTGGGAGTACGACGAGTTCAGGATGGTGACGCCGGAGCAGCTTCCCTCGCCGCTTGCCCCCGTCGCCCGCCAGATGGTGCCGCTCGCGCGGCGCGCGCACGCCTCAGGCACCGTCACGGGGACGGAGCCGGGCGAGTGAACTCAGCTCGCGATCGAGCGTGTCGAGCGAGAACGGCTTCATCGTGCACCGCGTGAACCGGTCGCCC
>JBEAQW010000069.1:0-21718 GCA_041163725.1 Planctomycetota bacterium | reverse complement strand
GTGAAGGCACTTCGGCCGGAGATGATCGTGTCGGTTGCCGCGCCCGAGATCTTCAAGTCACCGCTTCTACAGGTCGCGTCGATCGGGTGTCTGAACATCCATTCCGGCAAGATCCCGGAGTACCGCGGCATGATGCCGACCTTCTGGCAGATGCTCGAGGGAAAGCCGGCGGTCACCGTGACGGTCCACGAGATGGTTCCGAAGCTTGATGCGGGAGGCGTGATCGATACGTTCGAGTTTCCCCTTCATGCGAACGACTCGCTGGACCGCGTCATCGCGGGAACCAAGCAGGAGGGTGCGAGGCTCATGATCCGAGTGCTTGAGCGGATCGCGGCGACCCGCACGCTGCCGGAGGCCGTATCGCTCGACATGTCGAAGGCCCGGCTCTTCAAGTTTCCCCAGCCTGGAGATGTGCGCAGGTTCAGGGCGAAGGGACATCGGATGCTGTGATGGCTGCAGGAGATGAAGCGCCCCGCCACGCCCTGTCCTTCGACATCGAGGACTGGTTCCACATCGTCGATGTCGCGGAGCTCGAGGATCCCGCGACATGGGAGGGCCGATCGTCACTGGTCGAGCGTCGTACGGACGAGATCCTCGAGACGCTCTCGAGATTCGGTGTCCGCGCGACCTTCTTCATCCTCGGATGGATCGCCGATCGCCATCCCGCACTCGTCCGGCGCATCGCCGAGGCGGGCCACGAACTCGGTTCGCACTCGTACTGGCATCGCCGCGTCTACACCCTGGAACAGGAGGAGTTCCGAACGGACACGATCCGATCGCTCGATGCGATCGAGGCGGCCTGCGGGATTCGACCGCGTGGCTATAGGGCGCCAAGCTTCTCCATTCTGCCTGGCGCGGAGTGGGCACTCGATGTCCTTCTCGACTGCGGTATCCACTGGGATGCGAGCCTCTTTCCCGCTCCTCGCGGTCATGGCGGCTATCCCTGCACCGACGAGCCCCAGCGCTTCGACCGGTTGCCAAGCGGTCGCTCCATCCCAGAGCTTCCGCTTGGAGTGATGCGGGTGGCGGGCCGGGGCCTGTGCTTCTCGGGAGGTGGATACATGCGGGTGCTGCCGATGTGGCTGATCGAGCGTGGATTCGCTCAGTTCGATACCCGCGGACTGCCGGTGGTGGTGTACCTGCATCCTCGCGACTTCGCGCCGGACTGTCCCCGCGTGCCTATGCCTATTCATCGCTATCTCAAGTGCTACTCGGGCATGCGGACCACGATGCCGAAGCTTGAGCGTCTCCTTGGCCGGCATCGCTTCGCTTCATGCGGTGAAGTGCTTGCTGATCGTGGTCTTGTACCCCCGGAGCCGACACGATGACCGTCGATTCGATCCGGCGCACGAGCCCCTACACGCTGCGCGAGAAGCTCGGACGCATGCTGTGGGCCACCGTACAGGGCACGGCCTTCCGCTACTCCTTCCACAACTGGTACGGCTGGCGGCGCATGCTGCTCCGGGCGTTCGGTGCGCGGCTCGACGCGAGCGCGAATGTCCGGCGGACCGTGACGATCGAGTGTCCGTGGAATCTCACGATGGGGCCCGGGAGTTCGGTCGGCGATCGCGCGATCCTCTACTGCCTCGGACCGGTCACCATCGGCCGCAATGTCACCGTCTCGCAGGGCGCGCATCTCTGCGCGGGCTCGCATGACTCGCGGCGGCCCACGATGCCGCTGCTCCGGCCACCGATCGAGATCGGCGACGAGGCGTGGATCGCGGCCGATGCATTCGTCGGCCCGAAGGTGCGCGTCGGTGAAGGCGCTATTCTCGGTGCGCGGGGCGTTGCGCTCCGCGACCTCGAGCCGTGGTCGATCTTCGTCGGCAATCCGGCGGTGAAGGTGCGTGCGCGGGAGTTCGATCGTCGCAGCGAGTGAAGCAGGTGCATCGCATGGCATTCAGGATCTACAACACGCTCACCAAGTCGCTCGAGGACTTCCAGGCAGTCAATGCCGATGGCGGCGTCACCTTCTATTCGTGCGGACCGACCGTCTACGACGACGCACACATCGGGAACTTCCGGTCGTTCCTCAATGCGGACACGCTGCGCCGTGCGCTCGAGCTTCACGGCTTCCGCGTGAAGCATGTGATGAACATCACCGATGTCGGTCACATGACCGAGGACGATGCGGCCGACGGCGGCGGCGAGGACAAGATGGCGGTCGCCGGGCGTCGCATCGCCGAGGCGAAGAAGTCCGGCAAGCTTCCCGCGGACAGCGACATCGACCCCGCTGATCCGTACGCGGTCGCCGAGTTCTACGCGCAGCGCTTCCTCGAGGACGGGCGCCACCTCGGCCTGAAGGTCGCGATCGAGGAGGAGCGGCATCCCGAGCTGATGCCGCGTCCGACGCGCTGCGTGCCGCAGATGATCGCGTTGGTCGAACAGCTCGTCGCGCGTGGGCACGCGTATGTCGCGAAGGACGGCGTCGTGTACTTCAGCGTGCAGAGCTTCCCGCAGTACGGACGGTTGTCGGGCAACACGCTCGACAACCTGCGTGAAGGCGAGGGTGGCCGCATCAGCGCGGAGAACCAGGCGGTGAAGCGTCACCCCGCGGACTTCATGCTGTGGAAGCCCGACCCGACGCATCTCATGCGGTGGCCGAGCCCCTGGGGCGAGGGCTATCCCGGCTGGCACCTCGAGTGCAGCGCGATGGCGCGCATGCTGCTCGGCGACGAGATCGACCTGCACTCGGGCGGCGAGGACAACATCTTCCCGCACCACGAGTGCGAGGTGGCGCAGAGCTGCTGCGCGACCGGCCGACCGCACTTCGCGCGCGTGTGGTTCCACACGCGGCACCTGCAGGTCGAGGGCGAGAAGATGTCGAAGTCGAAGGGCAACTTCTTCACGGCGCGCGATCTCTTCGCGAAGGGCGTGACGCCCGCGGCGCTCCGGCTCGAGTTGATCCGGACGCACTACCGCACGAACTCGAACTTCACGATGCAGGGACTGCGCGACTGCCAGCGCATGATCGACCGCTGGTGCGCGGCGCGTGCCGCGGTCGCCGCACGGAGCGGCGGTTCGGGCGAAGGTCCGTTCCAGAAGGCGCTCGTCGAGTTCCGCGAGGCGGTCGGAGACGATCTCAACATCGCACGCGCGATGGCGGCGATGAACACGGCGATCGGCGAGCCGGCTGCGGGCGATGCGGCTGCGGAACTCGCGGCGCTCGATGTAATGAACACGGTGCTCGGTGTGTTCGAGCGGAACTCCGCGCTTGCATCCGCTGCGAGCGACGATCTGGCGGCGCGGGTCGAGGTGCTGCTCGAGCGGCGCAAGGCCGCGCGCGCGGCGAAGGACTGGGCCGAGAGCGACAAGGTGCGCGACGAGCTCACTGCGCTCGGGGTGCGCATCAAGGACGGACCGCAGGGAACGACCTGGGAACGCGCGGTGTGATCTCGATCACGCGGCGCGTTTTTTGTTGCCGAGAGTGTGATCGTGCCGTATATTGCCCGTGTCAGCATCGCGAGCGGCGGAGCAATCCGCCCGGCAACCGAGTCCGATCCGACCACGGTGCCAGAATGATGCGGCCCAAAAACGGCTGAAATCCAGCCGAAAAAGGGCAAAATCGAGGGTCCTCTCCGATCTCGATGCTGATGCGGTGTGAGCGGTTCTTCCGTTCGCATGGAGCGTCGGCGTTCACACCGCGACAACCGAATGTGCATCCCGAGCGATGCGCGTGCCGTGCAGTTCCACGGTGCGCGCTCCGGCAACCGACCGCGAGGCACGGTGCCAGATCGATGCGGGCGGCGTGCGGGAAACGCGCCGTCAACCTCGCGAGTGCGAGCGCTGTGTGCTGCCTAGACCGGGCGGCGCGCGCATCGCCGGGATGTGCTTCATGCGCCCGTACGGGCGAGGAGCCGTCCCTATGACCGTCGCAGTCTCAGCTTCACACGAATGGCAGGATGCGTGCGCACCCACGACCGATGGAGGGCAGGCGACCGTCGCGGTCGATCCCGTGGCCGCCTTCCAGCTGGCCCTGTTCGCGACCGACGAGCGGCTCCGGAATGCCGCGGCCGAGTCGCTGTGGCCGCGCGAACATGTGGATCGGTGCGAGATGGAGGTGAATGACGCGGACTTCGACTCGCTGCCGTACCCGCAGCGTGTCGCGGCACTCATCATCGCCTCCGCCATCTGCAAGCAGCCCGGGAGCGTGATGCGGCATCGCGTCCTTCCGATGCATAGGTTCGATGTCGCGCGGCGTGACGACGGGGGTCCCGAGCGCATCTTCCGATTCGGGGTTCGGCATGGCGTCGAACGGCTCGTCGATCCCGTGGGCAACGAACTGTCCTGGTCGCACGGCGCCGTGTTCCGGTTGCCGCATGGACTGAGCGAGACCGTTCGCGGGATGAGCCGATGGGGTGGCATCGATCGCGCGTTCTACACGCGACAATGCGCGTGGGAGATCGACAATCGGTCGATCGGCCTCAGGATCCCATCGCTCATCCGGAGCCGTGCGATCCGCGCGCGGTCACCCGCTGTACTCGTCGATCATGAAGGTACGGTCATGACGGGCGGGTTCGCGAACGCGATCATCACGGACGATAGGGTTCGCATCGATCCGCAGCAGTTGCTTCGACTCGAGTCCGGAGGGCTATCCGGCGCGTTCCTGTCCTTCTTCAACGAGGTTCCCATCGTGCGAGGCCGCCGGCCAAGTGCTGCGATCCTCTCGCTCGAGATCGGTCCTTCGATCGATGCGCCGGTCATCATGCGCACGCTGACCGGCGATCCGAGTCCACGCTACGACATCGAGTCGGTGGTCGGTGTAGGCATGCGGAGGATTCCGGCATTCGAAGGTGAGACCATCGGGGAGCTCGAGTGGATCGCGCGGAATGTCGGGGTGCGGCAGGGTGGACGCCTGCGCGCGTCATTCGAGTACCACCCGCTGCATCCGCGTCGCTTCGCCGCGTCGGAAGAGAAGGGCGGCGCGTGATGTCGATGGACGCCTTCTCGCGCATGTATCTGGGACAGGAGATGCACTCGTTCATTGACCTGGGTGGTCGTCCCGATCGGTTGCCCGATGCCTGGATCGATGCGGAACTCCTCGTTCACGCGGAGCAGCTCGACGGGGAGCTGGTACCGACGCTGGTCGCAACCCGTGATCTCGTGCTCTCGCGGGGTGACGAGGCGTCGCGCCGGACGCTCGACGAGTTCACCTCAACGCGAAGCTCGAGTCCGTTCATCCATCGCGTTCGCGAGATCCTGTCGCGTCGACCCACCACAGTCGAGCGCGAGACGAGGGCGCTGGTCGACTACCGGCGGGGCAGGATGCACATCGCGCTCGCACACGAGATTCCGTGCGCGGGTGCACGGGCGACCGTACGCATCGCGTCGACCGATCACATCGAGCCGGCCTGGTGCGGTGCGCGGCGCATCGCCTCGCTTCCTCCGGACATCGCGCGCGAGTGGCGTGGGCTCGGACATGCGGAGGATCCGGTCTCGATCTGGGAGAGCGATGTACCCGCGTGCTTCGAGGGTGAGCACGACCTGTCGATCGAGATCGCGCCCAATCCATCCAGCCTGAACGAGGCGATGCTGATCTCCCGCGCCGGCGCCGGACGCACGCTCGTCCTGCTCGTGCCGAGGGGCCAGCTGTACGAGGAGAGGACGGCGTTCCCGGTCGATGTGCTTCCGTCGGGATGGTCGTACCTCAAGGGCGACCGGACGCAGGGCATGGCGCACCCGTTCTATCCGAACGGTGCACCCATGCCCCGGACATTCGTGCGGGTACCCGACCTCGACCTCTTCGCACTGTGTGCGGAGCGCACCTGGACGGGATCGCTTCGCGACTCGATCTGGCTTCGTCGCCGCGCCGACGGCCGGTCGCTTCGCTGAGCGGCGCAGCCACATTCGTTCAACACCATCACATCACATCACAGCTCGAGGCGAGGGAACTCGGCCGCCGGTCATGTCCATCGCCTCGATCACGAAACGAACCACTGAACCATCGGAGCTCTCAACCATGAAACCCACGCAGATCCGTCACACCCTCGACCAGCTATGGAAGACGCCCTGGCCCGCATTCATCTGGGGACCGCCCGGCGTCGGCAAGTCGGCCGTGGTCACGCAGCTCGCCGCGGAGCGCGGCCTTCCCGTCATCGATATTCGCGCGCCGCTTCTCGATCCAACGGATCTGCGGGGCATTCCCGCAGTCGTCGGAGACCGTGCCGAGTGGTTTGCGCCGTCGTTCCTTCCGCGTGCCGACGCGAAGCCGGGCGTTCTCTTCTTCGACGAGTTGAGCGCCGCGCCACCACTGGTGCAGGCGAGCCTCTACCAGCTTGTGCTCGATCGGAGGGTGGGTGACTACACGCTTCCGGATGGCTGGAAGATCGTCGCGGCCGGCAACCGCGAGCAGGATCGATCGGTGGTGTTCCGCATGCCGGATGCGCTCGCAAACCGCTTCGTACACCTCCAGTTCGAAACCGACTTCGAAGACTGGCGGAGATGGGCGATCGGGCGCGGATTGCATCCGTCCGTCGTCGCGTTCCTCAGTCTCCGTTGTGAACTCCTGCACGCACCATCAGGCGGCGCGCACGGATTCGCGACGCCTCGATCATGGGAGGTCGTCGCCGACATCCTCACTGCATTCGACGACGACAAGCTGATCGACGACGCGATCGCGGGCACCGTCGGAAAGGCGGCTGCGGTCGAGTTCGCGACCTTCCGCCGATCGTCGATCGCGGCGGAGGAGGTCGCCGCGATCTGCGCCGACCCCATGGGCCATCCGCTCCCGAAGAGTGCATCGGGACTCTACGTACTCGTGAGTCTCCTCGCCCATGGAGCGCACGAGGAGCGTCTTCGAAACATCGCCGGACAGTTGCTGTCGCGGCTGCCGGTCGAGTTCGGCGTGACGCTCGCGAAGGACATTCTTCGGAAGTTCCCGCCCTTCGTGCGGAGCGAGGAACTCAAGGCGTTCGCCGCCCGCCACAAGGAGGCCTTCGCATGAAGGTGGCACCCGACACGAGCGCGGTCACGCGGGAGGACGGCGAATCGACCACATGCTCCGAGACCGAAGCGGTCGCGCGAGGCAGGCTCGAGAAGGCGCGCATCGACATCCTGCTCGATCATCCCTTCCTGGCGAACGCGCTGCTTCGCATGCCGCTGCGCGGGACATGGGACGAGGCGATTCCGAACCCCGTCCTGACCGATGGAAGGCGCATCGTCTACAGGTTCGACCTCGTGGCATCGATGCTCAGGCCCGCTGTGCGCGTGCTGGTACTGCACGCGCTTCTCCATTCGGTGCTCGGACATGCCGATCGCATCGGTGGCCGCAATCGGTTGCTTTGGACGATCGCATGCGATGCAGCGGTGAACGAACTCCTCGACTCGATGGGCGAGGGTGATCCGGCGAAGCGCCGCGGCAGCGGGGCGATGAGGGATGCCCATCTCGACTGCGATCCGCAGGAAGGTCTCTCTGTCGAGGAGATCTACGATCAGCTGAGCGGGCAGGATTCCGAGGATGGTCTTGGAGAGAACTCGACCGTGGAGTCCATGCCGCCACCCGAGGCGAGCGACGGGCTGCTCCCGTCGGCGGAGTCGCGCGACATCCATGACGAGGAGCGGGAGGAGCGCGCCGCATTCATGCGCACGGTGGGAGATGCGGAGGTCGCGGCGCCAATCGAATTCGAGGAGATCCGGAAGTCGTTTCTCGCCGACATGAAACGCCGGAACGAGGCGGCTGGAAGCCGGCCCGGCGATTCATCCAGCGAGCTCGATGCGGCCGAGCATTCATCGATCGACTGGCAGGCCGAGCTCGCGAACTTCCTTCGTTCGCCGATCGACCGCACCTGGTCCTTCACGCGGCCGAACCGGAAGCATCTCTGGCGCGGCATCTACCTGCCAGGGATCGTCCAGGTCGAGGGCGGGCGATTCGTCGTGGCGATCGACACCTCCGGCTCGATGTCGTATGCGCTGCTCGGCCAGGTGCTCGGGGAGATCGACGCGCTCCGTCGGTCTATGGCGGCCGAGCTCACAATCGTCCAGTTCGACTCGGCCATCCGATCCGTCGAGGTGTACCCGCCCTTCGACGCGTACTCGCGATCAATGGAGACGACCGCTTCGATGCACTTCCGTGGTCGCGGCGGCACCAATCTGCACCTACCGTTCAGATGGACGAAGAAGGCGATCGCGGCAGGGCAAGAGGTCTCGGCGCTGATCGTGTGTACCGACGGCTACGGACCGCTTCCAGTCAAGGCTCCCGCCGGGCTACCCGTGCTCTTTCTACTCACACGGGAGCACCGGCAACCCGGATTCGGACAACAGATCGTGCTTCCACCTCTGTCAAGATGAGGCCTCAGATGACGGAGCCTGATATGAGGAAGTCTCGTCACCCGATCAGCCGCCGGCACTCCACCCGGAGGACCCGCACGCGGCATCCGCTCTCGGCAAGAGCCTGTTCGGCTTCGCGGTTCGCTGTCAAACGGCGTGGAACCCGTCGCCGCACTCGATGATTCGTGCGCCTACGCCGTTGGTGCATCCACGCGCATGAACGGCGCGCACTTCGCGATGCGCGTGCCGGCCGCGAGGCCGCCCCAGCGCGCGGCGGCGAGCATGCCACCGTGCGTCGATGCCCCCTCGAGAGGCGTGCCGTACGCGGCGAGCACCTCGGCGCACTTGCCGGGCATGATCGGGGTGAGCAGCACCGCCGCGACCCGCACACCCTCGGCGCAGGCCGCGAGGATCTGCGCGACCTGCGGCAGATTGGCGGGGTCCTTCGCGAGCTTGAACGGCGCGGTCTCGTTGATGAGGAGATCGACCGCGCGCACGATCGAGAGCGCCGAGTCGGCCGCTTCGGCGAGCTCGAACTCGGCGTAGTGCCGGAGTGTCCGCTCGGCCGTCTGCTGCGTGAACACGCTCCAGGTCGGTGCACCCGCTGCAGCCGAGACGGGCATGTCCGCCGTATCCGCCGCCGGCATGGCGCCAGCGAAGTACTTCTCGATCATCGAGCTCGTGCGGCTCGCGCAGTTCGCGAAGGTGTTGACGAGATTCGCCGTGTAGATCTCGTGGAAGTGCTTCGGGCTGAAGTCCGCGTCCTGCGTGCCGATCGGACCCTGCGTGACCATGTACCAGCGCCAGGCATCGAGTCCGTACTTCGCGAAGTACGACTCGATCGTGGGCAGGTCGATGAAGTTGCCGAGCGACTTCGACATCTTCTGGCCGTTCGAGATCCAGAACGAGTGCGCGTACACGCAGCGCGGCATCTCGAGTCCCGCGGCCATGAGCAGCGCGGGCCAGATGACGGCGTGGAACCAGAGGATCTCCTTGCCGATCACGTGGTAGGCCGCGGGCCAGTGGCGCGCCCGCTCCTTCGCGAGCGCGCCGTCGGGCTCGCCGAGGCCGAGCGCGGTCGCGTAGTTGAAGAGCGCATCGATCCAGACATAGATCACATGCTCGGGTGCGTTCGGCATGCCGATGCCCCACGAGAAGTTCGTGCGGGTGACCGGGACATCCTGCAGGCCCTCGCGCAGCCTGCCCAGCACCTCGTTGTAGCGGCCCGCGGGGCGCACGAACCCGGGGTTGTCGGCGAAGAACCGCTCGAGCTTCTCCTGATAGGCGCTCAGCCTGAAGTAGTAGTTCTTCTCGGTCGCGCGCACGAGCGGCTTGCCCGAGATGGGCGACTTGTAGTCGAGCTCCTTCGCGCGCGTGTCGGTGACATACTCCTCCTGGCCCTCGTCGTACCAGCCGACGAACTCGCCGAGGTAGATGTCGCCTGTCGCGAGCAGGCGCTCCACGAACGCCTTCACCTGCGATTCGTGCCGCGGTTCGGTCGTGCGGATGAAGTCGTCGTTCGTCAGGCCGAAGAGTCCGAGGACCTTGCGGAACTCCGCGGAGTTCTCGTCGGCGAGCGCCTGCGGCGTGATGCCGCGCTCCCTCGCGCTCTTCTCGACCTTCACGCCGTGTTCGTCGGTGCCGGTCAGGAAGAAGACATCGCGCCCATCGAGCCGCATCGCGCGCGCCCAGACATCGCAGAGCGTCGTCGTGTACGCATGCCCGATATGCGGGCGGTCGTTCACGTAGTAGATGGGCGTGGTGATGTACGCGGGCGTCGGAACGGACATGTCGGAATCCTACAGACCGCGGCGCAGCCCTCCTGCGGAAGCCCGCGTACGATGACACCGTGAGCGGCGACGAGATCGAACAGGTTCCGGCAACCGAAGGTCGGCGCGCGCGCGGCGACGCCAGTGGTCCGGCGATCGCGGCGACCGTCGCGCTCGTGATGTTCTCGGTGTTTATCGGAGTCTTCGGGCCGAAGCTCGGGAACCGGCAGCAGTCGCCGTCGGGCGTGACGCTCATCGAGTTCGCGGATGCCCTGCGCGCGCGCTCGCAGGCGCACATGGCCGAGGGGCATGGAGGACGCGCAGCCGCCCTGAGCGACGAGGAGTTCGCGGCGCGCATCGATGAGATCACCGATTCGGCCGTGGCGCTCCCGCCGCTCGGCGAGCTTGGCCTCGAGCCGACCGCGGTGCAGCGCGTCCGTTTGCCGGGAGGAACCGGGGGGCTTCTGGTGCTGCGCGGTTCGAACCGCGCGAATCCGCTTCCGCTGACCGTCGCGATCGTCGCCGATGAGGATCGTTTCACCGTCTACGACCGCTTCAGCCGCCCCGTGGCGCTGCCCGAGGGCGAGATCTTCTCGATCGCAGAGACAGGTCAGGGCGTACCTGGCGCCGTCGAGATCTATCGCGACGGCGGATTCGTGTTCGCCGTACATGGGTTCGATCCCGAGCGCTCGCGGGAGGTGGTCGCGGCGATGCGCGTTGCGAACGCCGAACTGCGCGCGAGCAGGGACGATTCCCCGGTGGAACGCGAGCAGGGGCCCGGTGAACGGGATGCGGACCGGCGTGATCGGGCTCCGCGCGAGCGCCCGGTTCCCTGATCGGGCCCGGCTCATCGACCGTCCGAGGGCGAAGATCTCTTGCCTTTGGCCGATCGAAGCCGATACTCGTCCTTGAAGCGTCCCCGTGCCTCCCAAGTGCGGCGGCGCCCTCGACTTCGATGACCGCAGAGCCGCCATGCCGAACCCCGTGAAGCCGGATTCCTCGAACGACCGCCTGCGTGAGCGCAGGGATGTTCCGCGCACCCATGCCGGTACGCGGCTGAGGACGGTGCTTGCCGCGGCGTCGCTGGTCCTCGCGGTGTGCGAGGCCGCGTCGGCGCAGTCGAAGGTCCAGGGTTCGCGCGTGGGCACGCAGGTCGGAGGTTCGCGCGGCGGTTCGTCGGTCCTGCTCCCGGACTCGGTGCGCATCGGGCGCGGCCAGTCGCTCGGCGACGGCAACGCGCTCGGTGGACAGACCTTCAGCTGGTTCCGCGGCGCTGGCTCCGGCCGAAGTGCGGGATCTGGCAACATCCTCGACGCGAACACGCAGCTCGGTTCGGGCGGCGCGAACGCGGGTCCGATTCCGGTCGACTACAACGCGCGCAATCTCCTGGTGACCGGTTCGGTGCCGGGCGGGCGTGGCTTCCGCGGGTCGGTCGGCTATACCGCGGACACCGACTTCCGCGACAGGCTCGGATCCGACGACACCTTCGCGTTCCGTGCCGACAGCGCGTTCTCGAATCCCGTGTTCAGCAGTTCGGCGGTGGCGCGCGATCGGTTCCTGGTGGCGCAGGGGCTCGGCGTGTTCGAGTTCCGCCGCGAGGCGACGCCGATGAGTTCCGCGAATCTGCGTGCCGCGAGCGATCGTGTCGACAACCGGCTGCGACTCGACCGCGCGAACGCACAGATGTCCTTCACGCGTGCGAACTGGGACATCGGCTCGGACAGGACGATCATCGATACGGTCACGCAGCGCGGCGATTCGGTGCGCTACATCATCTCGCCGCTGCGCGGACTCCAGATCGAGAACCTCAAGGATCCGCTGACGCGGACCGGACTCAATGTCTACGAGCGTGCCCGCGCGCGGCGCGACATGGCGATGGGTCTGACGACGATGGACGACTACGGCATGGCGAGCGCCGACGGTGCGCTCGACGCACCCGATCCGCGCAAGATCGATCTTCGCGTGAACGCGCAGTCCGAGGGCGAGCGGCTGCGCCTCGATGGCCGCAGGGTGCTTCCGCAGTCGTATCTCGATCTCGTCGATGCGATCAACGGCGAGGAGAAGCCGGCGCAGCCCGAGGGCGCGGCGCCGGGTGATGCGACTCCTGGGATGGAGGGCATGACGCCGCTCGACCGTGTGCGCGAGTCCCTCGAATCGCTGCGGCCCGACGCGAAGCCTGCGGATGAGACGACTCGGCCCGCGACCGGAGACGGACCGCCGGCCTCGACCGAGCCGCTCGTTCCCGCCGACGGTGTGCCGCGTGGCGGTGCCGCCGCGCGCGAGGCCGAGCGCGTGAAGCGGCGCGGCGCGCTGCTTTCGGTCGAGGATGCGGCGCTCGTGCTCCGCCACGGGAAGAAGATCGACTCGCTGAGCCGCGATGATCGCCGCCGTGTGGACGAGCTCGCGCGACAGGGTGAGGCGGCGTTGCGTGAGGGCGACTACTTCCGCGCCGAGCGTCGCTTCGAGCAGGCGCGCATGCTTGCATCCGACAATCCGCTCGCGGAGGTCGGGATCGCGCATGCACAGCTCGGAGCAGGTCTCTATCTCTCCGCATCGCTCTCGCTGCGCAATCTCTTCATGGCGTTCCCCGAGCTGATCGACGCGCGCTATGACCGCGAGCTCTTTCCCGCGACCGAGCGCCTCGATCGCGCGATCGAGACGATGCGCGAGCGCATGAAGCGGGGCGATGAGGTGGCGGGCTACGGACTGATCCTCGCCTACATCGGTCACCAGACCGGCGACCGGGCGCTCATCGAGGAAGGTCTTGCCGGAATCAGCGGCACCGAGAAGCTCGATGCATCGCGCAAGCTTCTCGAGGCGGTGTGGCTGGGCGAGGCGAAGTGACCGCTGATCGCGCGCGTGCACGCGCCGAGCGTCTGCACCGCGCGAGTTTCGCCAGCGAGCCGACGGCGCACGGTGCGGCATCAGGTCGCGTCAATCTGATCGGCGATCATGTCGACTATGCGGGGGGATGCGTGCTGCCGATGGCGTTGGCGGCGGCGACGCATGCGGTGGGGTCTCCTGCGCCCGGCGGCGACGACCAGTTCGTCTCGGAATGGAGCGAGGATCCGCAGTGGACGCGCTACGCGGCGGGTGTGCTCGCCGAACTGCGTGCAGCCGGTGTCGTCGTGCCGCCCGTGCGGATCGCGGTGGCGGGTGATGTGCCGGTCGGTGCGGGGCTCTCGTCGAGCGCTTCGCTCGAGATCGCGGTCGCGCGGTGTGCGCTTGCATGCGCGGGAGCCACGCTCGACGCGGGGACACTCGCGCTTCTCTGCCAGCGCGCCGAGCATGTCCATGCAGGAACGCCGTGCGGGATCATGGACCAGTGGTGCATCGCGCACGCCGCGCCTGGGGAGGCGATCCTGCTCGACTGCACGACGCGTGCTTGTAAGGCGATCGCGCTTCCCGGGGAACTCGACATCGAGATCGTCGATTCGGGCGTTCGACACGCGCTGCGCGATGGCGGCTATGCGGCCAGACGCGCAGATGTGGAGGAAGCGGCGCGGCTGCTCGGTGTCGAGAGGCTCGCGGATTTTCCCGCGGAGCGCGTCGCCGAGCTCGACCGCCTTCCGCCGCGACTGACGCGGCGCGCGCGGCATGTCGTCAGCGAGTGTGCTCGCGTACGCGCGGCCGTCGAGGCGCTCGCGTGCGGCGATTCCGAGCGGTTCGGCTCGCTGCTCGTCGAGAGTCATGCATCGCTGCGCGACGACTTCGATGTCTCCACGCCCGAGATCGACGCAATCGTCGCGCGCGTGCTCGACGAGGGTGCGCTTGGTGCGAGGATGACCGGTGGCGGCTTCGGTGGAAGCGTCGTCATCGCGTGGCGGCGACGGTCCTGACCGCCGCGATGCAGCGCGCGAGATGCTCGTCCTCCGCGACGCCGAGCTCCGCGATTCCCATCGCGATGTCCTCGCGCGAGACGGCCGCGGCGAATGCCGGGTTCTTCAGCTTCTTGCGCACGCTCGCGGGTTCGAGCGATGCGACGCCGTCGGGGCGCACCTTCCCGCAGGCGACGATGAAGCCCGCGAGCTCGTCCACCGCGAAGAGGTGGCGTGCCATCGGCGTGTCGCGCGGCGTGCCCGTGTACGGTGCGTGGGCCATGATCGCGTGGAGGATCTCCTCGTCGACGCCGAGCGTACGCAGATGCGCGACGCCGACCCTCGGATGCTCCTCCTGCGTCGGATGGCGCTCCCAGTCGAGGTCGTGCATCAACCCGGCCAGCATCCAACGCGTGCGTTCCTCGGGCGCCACGAGATCGGCGTACGCGCCCATGCATGCCGCGACGCACTCCATGTGGTGCCGGAGTGCGTGGTTCGCGACCCACTCTTGGAGTACCGATCGTGCCTGCTCGAGTTCCATCAGATGAGTCCGTGCATGATGTGCTCGAGGAGTTCCTGACGACCGCTCTCGACGGGCCAGGTGGTCGATTCGAGCGCGATCTTCTCGAGCTCCGCCATCGTCGCCTCGCCACGCTCGATGCGCCGGCCGAGATCCGAGTCCCAGCTTGCATAGCGCTGCCGCACGAAGGACGCGATGCGGCCATCGGCACGAATCGCCGCGGCGGCCTTGAGTCCACGCGCGAACGCGTCCATGCCCGCGATGTGGGCATGGAAGAGATCGATGGGCTCGAAGCTCTCGCGTCGGCGCTTCGCATCGAAGTTGAGCCCGCCGGTCGTGAAGCCGCCGGCAGCGAGGATCTCGAGCATCATCTTCGTGGTGAGGCGCGGATCGGTCGGGAACTCGTCGGTGTCCCAGCCGCAGTGGTCGGTCCCCGAGTTGGCATCGACCGAACCGAGCGCACCCGCGATGCGGCAGGTGGCGAGCTCATGCTCGACGGTGTGGCCGGCGAGCGTCGCATGGTTCGTCTCGATGTTGAGCTTGAACTCGCCGAGCAGGTCGAACTCGCGGAGAAACGCGAGGCATGCCGCCGCGTCCGAGTCGTACTGGTGCACGGAAGGCTCGCGCGGCTTGGGCTCGATGTAGAACTGTCCGGTGAACCCGATCGCCTTGCGGTGATCGACCGCCATGTGCAGCAGACGCGCAAGGTGCTCGCGCTCGCGCTTCATGTCGGTGTTGAGGAGCGTCGTGTAGCCTTCGCGTCCGCCCCAGAACACATACCCCTCGCCACCGAGGCGGTGCGTGACCTCGATCGCCTTCTTCACCTGCGCCGCCGCGTGCGCGAAGACCTCGACGCGCGGGCTGGTGCCGGCACCCGACATGTAGCGCGGGTGCGCGAAGAGGCATGCGGTACCCCAGAGGAGCTTCTTGCCGTGGGCGCGCTGGAGCGACTCGAGGTGGTCGACCACGCGGTCGAGATCGGCGTTCGACTCCGCGAGCGTGGTGCGCTCCGGTGCGATGTCGCGGTCGTGGAAGCAGTACCAGTCGATGCGGCACTTCGCGAGGAACTCGAAGAACGCCTCGGCGCGGCGGAGGCAGTTGTCGATCGAGTCGGTTCCGTCGTCCCACGGCATGCGCGCGGTCGCGACGCCGAACGGATCGGCGAGCCCGTTGCGCATGGTGTGCCAGTAGCACGCCGCGAAGCGCAGGTGATCGCGCATCGACTTGCCCTCGACGGTCTCGTCAGGGCGGTAGTGGCGGAATCCGAGCGGCTCGCGCGAGGCGTGATCGACGAAGGGAACCGTGCCGATTCCCGGGAAAGCTTCCTTGGACATGCGCGCAGCGTAGCGTGATGCGTGCGTGGAAATCGCCCCCGGCGGGGGCTGCACCGGGGGCGTCCAGCGCGCAACGCGCGCACTGTTCGGAGTGGGGGCGGAATGCGTCCGCCGTGCGCACTCCGCACGGCGCGGAAGGTCCTCTCAGCGGTTCGGGAAAAACAGCGCCGCCCGCGGTTGCGGGCGGCGCGGCGTGCACAGGTGTTGGTTCGGGCCGATGCTCAGGCCACGCGACGGACGCGCGTGCCGCGCGAATCCCAGCGCGCGTTGCGTGCGCCAGCCTCGCTGACGAGGTTCTCGAGCAGGTCGCGCGGCGAGTTCGCCGAGACATCCGCGCCGATCTCCTCGGCCAGGCCGGGCGCGCGGTTGAAGATGCCGCCGCCGACGGCGATCTGCATGGACTCGTGCGCGCCGTGCTGACGGATCGAGTCGATGAGCTCGCGGATGAAGGGCGCGTCCTTCGCGCTCGACGCGAAGAGAAGCAGGACATCGGGCTCGCGCTGACCGAGCTCCTCGCGGATCTCGTCGTTGGCCACGCCACCACCGGCGAAGGTGACCTCGTAGCCATCCGACTCGAGGAGATCCGCCACCATCTGGCCCGCCAGCTCCTCGGTCTCGTTCGGGCCGCAGAAGAGCGCGATGCGGCGGTTGCGCGACGGCGCCATCGTGTAGCGGGCCTGCGCCTGGTCGACGAGCATGCGCAGCATGCGCGTCGCGTAGTGGTGGCTGAGCGTCGTGATCTGGTCCTTGCGGAACATCATCGCGATGTTGTCGAGCAGGGGCCAGTAGAGATCCTTGGAGATGGTCTCGGGAGCGATGCCGGCGCTGTAGAGCGCGTCGACGAGCTCGCGCGCCGCGCGACGCTCACCACTGACGAGATACGAGAAGAGCTGTTCGGAGACGCGGTCGATGTTCGGGATGGAGTTCATGGGAGTTCGTTTCTTCGGTGCGCCGGCACATCCATCTGCGCGGTGCCTGTTGAGCCTTGCGAGTCGAGCCTTGCGAGTGGAGTCCCGGGGAGGAACTGCACGCTGTCGGACCTCGGGATCCTCCCGATGCCTGTCGCGGCACGGTGCCGCGGCGCCTACTGTTTCGGTCGCGCGTCGACGCCCTCGGGACAGAAGTTCGCGCGGGCACATAACCTCTTCATTCGCCATGCGATTCAGCCGATAAGACCGCTACACGGTTCGCGACCGTTCCCACGAGCGCGTCGGAAACCGCGTTCGGCACGAGACTTCCACCAGGAATCCACCCATGTCCAGCACGCTGCGTCTTCCGTCCCTCGCTCTCGCCGCACTCGTCGCCGCAGCGTCCTGCGCCATGTCGCATGCGCGAGGCGACGACACCGTCGACACCGCGAAGGTCGAGCGCGTCGAGGAGATCGCGATCGGTCGTGATCCCGATGCCGGCGAGCGCGTGGTCGCCGACGCGGCGGTGGGCTCGATCGAACTGCGTGTCGATCCGTCCGTGCGCTCTCCTCGGATCGAGGCGGAGTTCACCGTCGACGGACGCGACGCGAAGGACCTTGAGCGCCGTCAACAGCTCGTTCGTCTCTATGCGTCGCGCGCAGCCGACCAGAGCATCGTGGTGCAGCCGATCTTCCCCGGAAAGAAGATGGATCGCGACGATGTGGTGATCCGCATCATCGTGCCGAAGTCGGCGGACACGAGCCTTCGCACCGCCCAGGGAACGCTGACGGTCACCGGCACCACGGGCAAGCTCCGGTTGAACGCCAAGTCGGGAGCGATCCGCGTCGAAGGGCACAAGGGTGCGCTCGATGCGACCGCGGGCGACGGCGCGATCACGCTTGCCGGGATCGATGGAACCGTGCGCGCGTCCGCGACGGCGGGCGAGATCTCGCTGACGCTCGCGGACGGGACCGACTTTCCATTCGAACTCGAGTCGCGGAACGGCGCGATCCGCGTCGAGGTCGGCGCGGAGTTCGACGGCGCGGTGCGCATGCACACGACCGGCGGTCGCATCGAGGTGAGCGATCCAGGCGATCGTTCGCGCACACCGCAGTCGGGCGACTTCACGCGAACCGTCGAGATCGGCTCTGCGGGCGGCCAGTCCGACATCCGCACCACGACGGGCGCGATCACGCTCTCGATCCGTCGGAAGTGAGCTCGGCCCGCTCGGGCTGGATCACCTGCGATACGACGACGCCCGCGAGCATCAGCGCGGCGCCCGCGAACTGCTGCATCGTCGGCCGCTCGGAGAGGAAGATGATGCCGCACACCATGCCGAACACGCTCTCGAGGGAGAGGATGAGCGCGGTGTGCGTCGGCGGCGCGTGCCTCTGCGCGATCACCTGCAGCGTGAACGCGCCGGCGACGGGGAGCACCGCCGCGTAGAGCAGCGCCCACTTCGCCGATTCGATGGCCTCGAGCTGCACGCCGTCGTGCACGAACATCGTGACGAGGCTGCCGATGCCCGTGATGCCGAGCTGGATGAGCGACAGGCGGATCGGCTCGGCGTCGCGCGAGAAGATTCCCACGGTCACCACATGCACCGCCCAGAGCACGGCGCACGCGAGCACCCATGGGTCGCCGGCGTTCACCGAGAAGTCGCTGTTGATGCCGAGGAGCGCGAGTCCGATGCCCGCGAGGCCGACACCCGCCCAGACCGGCCATCCCAGAGGCCTTCGGTTGAAGGCGATCGCGAGGAATGGAACGAGCACCACATAGAGGCTCGTGATGAACGCTCCGTTGGACGCAGTCGTCGAGGCGAGTCCATGCTGCTGCGCGTTCGCAGCGAGCATCATCACGGCGCCGGCGATGAGGCCTCCACGCAGGGTGGCGCGTTTCGAAACCGCGCGCGAGACATGATCCGGCCACGGCGCGAACGCGAGCAGCGGGACAAGCAGCAGTGTTCCGAGGGTGAATCGCAGCCCGTTGAACTCGAACGCGTCGAGGTGGTCGCTGCCGAGCCGTTGCGCGACGAAGCCCGAGCCCCAGATCGCGGCGGCCGCGAGCAGCATCAGATCGGCGCGAAGCGTCGACTTTCGCATCAGTGCACGAACGCCTTTGCTGGAACGGGGGCCTTGGCAATCGCACCGGGCGCCGTCCACGACAGGCGGAGCAGGTCCTGGCCCGCGGCCTCGAACATCCTGATCTCGATCGGATGCAGGCCCTTCTCGAGCGCGATGGCGCCCGACTTCTCGGTGGCGCTGTGCGGTCCGTCGTTGTCGACGACCGTCGTTCCATGCAGCGACATCGTCGATCCGTCGTCGGAATCGAGGAAGAAGCGGTAGAGCCCCGTCGCGGGGACATCGATGAAGCCGGTGAACACGAGTCCGAAGTTCTCCTCGCGCGGCTTCATCTCGACGCTCGGAACGGGAGCGACGCCCTCGCGCACCTTCGTGCCCGTGCCGATCTCCGCGCACGACTTGATCGTCGGCGCGACCTCGTACGCGGTGAACGCGAGACCCGGATCCTGCTTCAGCGTCGCGACGGCGGGTAGCGGCTCGAGCCGCTCGAACCGGCGTTCGATCGTGCGTGTCACGGGTCGATCGCCGAGGAAGCCGCGCGCCTTCACCGTGGTCGACCGGTCGATCGCGATCGGTCGTCCCGCCGGGGCGCTCGCTGCGGTCGGCTCGCTGCCGTCGACGGTGTAGCGGTAGACGACCTTCGTATCGCCGCGCTGGCCGACGGCGACGAGCATCGACCCGACGAACCGGTCATCGGCCGCGGAGATCTCGGGAAGCTCCGCGACCTCGAGCGGACCGGCGAGGTCGACCGCGACCACCGTGCACGCGGCGTCGAGCGGTGCTTCGGGAAGGTTGAAGACATACGCATCGCCGTCGCGGTCGAAGGTCCACAGGTTGCGCGTGCGCTGACCGAGGATCTGCACCGCGCGCACGTCGCTCAGCAATCCGCTGAGCCGCAGCCTGCCGTCCGAAGGCCAGTCGAACACATGGAGGTAGAGGCGCGCGCTTCCATCGCCGTTCGCCGCGCGCGTGACGCGACCCCACGCGGGCGGCTCGGGGAACGGATTCGCCTGCGTGCCCTCGATCGCGCGCGCGTTCACCTTCATCCACGCGCCCATCGCGGCGAGTCGCTCGACGCTTGCGCCGGGGATCTCGCCTTCTCCGGTCGGCCCGACATTGAGCAGGAAGTTGCCGCCCTTCGACGCGATGTCGACGAGCTTCCGGATGAGATCGGTGGACGACTTCCAGTTCTGGTCGTGCGTCTTCCAGCCCCATGTGTCGTTCATCGTCATGCAGGTCTCCCAGTCGACGCCCGCGGGCAGGCCCGTCGCGGGAATCTGCTGCTCGGGCGTCCCGTAGTCGCCGCGGTAGTCGCCCTCGCGCGTGATGCCCTCCATGCCCGAACGCCCGGTGTCGACGCGGTTGTTGACGATGATGTCGGGGTCGAGCGCGCGCACGAAGTCGTAGAGGTCCTTCCCCATCTCGTGCGTCCAGGTGCCTTCCCACTCGCCGTCGAACCACATGATGCCGACCTTTCCGTAGCGGCCGGAGGTGAGTTCGCGGAGCTGGCCCTTCATGTACGCGATGTAGCGGCCGTAGTCGGCGCCATCGGTCGGTCGCGTATCCCACGCGCGGCGCGGCAGGTAGTCGGGATGATGCCAGTCCATGATGGAGTGGTAGAAGCACAGGCGGATGCCTGCGTCGGCGCATGCATCGGCGAGCTCCTTCAGCGGATCGCGCGGCGCGAACGGCGAGCCGCCGACATCCCAGTCGGTGAGCTCCGAATCCCAGAGGCAGAAGCCGTCATGGTGCTTGGAGGTGATGACGATGTACTTCATCCCCGCGTCCTTCGCGATGCGCACCCACTCCTTCGCGTCGAACTTGACGGGGTTGAAGCGCTCCTGCAGGACGGCGTAGTCCTCGGGCGTGATCTGCGCGTTCGAGAGCAGCCACTCGCCGACACCGCGGATCCTGCGGCCATTCCACTCGCCGCCCGCGGTCGAGTACGCGCCCCAGTGGATGAACATGCCGAACTTCGCCTCGCGGAACCACCGCATGCGTGCGTCGTGCTGCTCGGGCGTCTCGTTCACGAGGTTGACGCCGCCGTAGCGGGGGAGCTCCTGCTGCGGAAGGGCGATGGCGAACTGCACGGCGATTGCGGCGGCTGCGAGCATGGAGGGATGGTACTGTCCCGCGCATGTCGATCGCGAAGGAGCTCGTCCGGACCGAGCGCCGCATCTTCGTCACCAGCGACACGCACTTCGGTCATCGCGAGGCGCTGCAGGTATTCGCGCGGCCGTACCGTGGCGTCGAGGAGATGGACGCGGCGATGATCGATGCCGTCAACGCGACGGTGGGCGCGAAGGACATCCTGGTCC
The DNA here is from genome assembly GCA_041163725.1 of Planctomycetota bacterium. GTDB lineage: Bacteria > Planctomycetota > Phycisphaerae > Phycisphaerales > SM1A02 > QWPT01. The sequence continues at coordinate 705 of JBEAQW010000069.1, read as the reverse complement.
ATCTCGGCGACTTCCTCGGTCCCGGCGAGTGGGACGCCGCGCGCCGCGCGCGCGCGGAGGAGATCCGCGCCTCGATCGCATGCAGGCGCGTGTACCTCGTGCGCGGAAACCACGATCCGCGCGGCGAGAAGCACTTCGACGCGCTCTTCGAGGAGGTCGAGGACATCGTCAGCGCGCGCGGCATCGCGGGCGTCGACGAGCGCATCGTGCTGTTCCACTACCCGATCGAGCAATGGCAGGGTCGGCCGAACGGCGGCTTCCACCTGCACGGACATGTGCACGGGCACGGCGAGCGGCTCTCGCGCCGCTGCGATGTGGGCGTCGATGTCGCGGAGCACGCGGGTCGACCGCGCGAACTCGCCCCGCTGATCGAGGAGCTGCGCCGCTCGCCGCCGACGGGATTCGTGCGGGTGAAGTGATGACGAGCACGGGGCCTCCCGCCGGGGGCCGACTGAAATGAAACGCGGCCCGGATGCACCGGGCCGCGTGGATCGATTCGTCCGACGATGAACGCTCACGCGTGGATCGCGCGGTTCTCCGTCGCGAGCGCAGCCTCGTGCAGCGCCTCGTGCATGGTCGGGTGCGCATGCACGGTCGAGATCACATCCTCGATGGTCGCCTCGACGCGGCGCGCGAGGCCCATCTCGCCGATGAGTTCCGACGCGTCCTCGCCGATGATGTGCGCGCCGAGGATCTCGCCGTACG
>JBEAQW010000068.1:0-3069 GCA_041163725.1 Planctomycetota bacterium | reverse complement strand
GCGCCGCAGCGTGGACCAGCGTCGCCGAGTCGACATCGAGCCGAGCACCCGTCGGGGGGATGAGTCCGCCGATCAGGTCGGCGGAAAGACCGTCGATGCCACCCGCCGTCGCGCCGTCCGCGCCTGACTTCGCGGGGATGACCTGCGCATCGGCGAGTCCGCGCGCAACCGCGGCGAGCGCCGCGCGGATGCGGGCGCGCTGCGCGTCGGGCGGCTCGTCCGCTCCCGCGAGCACGGCAAGCGGCAGCGCGACGCCGAGGGTGGCGGCGGGGCGGGTCTCGAGGCCATCGAGCTGCTCCGCAAGCTTTCCGATGGCGCGTTCCCGCCGTCCGTCGTCACCGAGCTCGAGATCGGCTGCGAGCGACAGCAGGGTCGATGAAGGACTCGTCGCCGCACCGTCGCTCGACGGAGGCATGCGCGAGATCCGTTCGGCCTCGGCCGCGCGAAGCGGATCGCCTTGCTCGGTGCACCGCGCGATCGCGACGGAGAGAAGCGGGGCCGCGAACCCGGCGCGCTCGTCGAAGCCCGCATCGCGCGTCGAGGCACCGCTGGCCTGTTCCGCGAGTTCGCGCCGCACGCTCGCTGCGAGTGCGGTGGCCGATGCACGCGCACGCGTGCGCAGGCTCTCGGGCAGCGCGCCGTTCCCCGCCGCCTGCGCGAGCGCGAACGCGACCAGCGCCGACTGCTGTGGATTCGCGAACGGCGGGTCGTACTCGTCCGCCGTCGGATTCAGCGTGCCGAGGAGCCGCACGCCCTTCGAGGGATTGGCGGGATCCGCCGCGATCACCTGTCCGGCGAGTCGCGCGGCGAGCTGGATCGCGAGGATGCGCGTCGACGAGGGCGTGACCTCGCGGAGCTCGATCGTGCGTCCGCCGCGCGTCAGGAACACGGGTGGCTCGCTGGGTGCCGCCTGACGCATGCGCCGCGTCGCGAAACGGGCGAGCGACACGCGTTCTCCCGTCGGGAACTCGTTGAGGTCCTTCACGGGAAGACCCGCATCGACGAGGAGCGCGGCGATCGTGCGCTCGGGGCGGGCCGCGATGTCGCTTGCAAGCAGCCGCGACGGATACGCCCGCGTGAACGCGTCGCCGCGACGGACCGCGATGCCGTCGGTGCCGGGCGTGAGGCGCGCGGCGGCGTCGGCGATCGTGCGGCCGAGCAGGGGCTTCGCGGGTCCGGCGAGTTCGAGCTCGAGGGAGAACCGCGCGGTGACCTTGTCGTCGAGTTCCTGGCGCACCGCTCGGACCGTCTCGTCGCCGAGCGCCTTGTTGACCGCGCGCCCGACTGCGCGCCGCAGCATGAGATCGTCGCCGGCATCGTCGTCGCCGGTTCCGACGAGACGCCCGTCGAGGCGGAGGATGACGCTCACGCCCGCCGTGTTCGCGAGTTCCAGTCGTGCGGCCTGTTCCGATGGTGCGGGCAGGCTGTCGACCGCGAGCCATCCGCGTGCGCGGACGAACGCCTCGATCACGGTCGCGTCGGCAGGGGCGTCGGCGCTGCCCGACGGCGGTTCCGCGCTCATCGCCGTGGCATGCGCGCACACGGGTGTTGCGGCGTTGCAACGCTCCGTGGCGGCGGCGTGCAACAGCCCGCACAGAACGAGCGCCGGGAGCGCGGAAACACGCCCGAACCGCCCCGCACCGCGGGCTGGCACGCATGTTGCGATAGACCTTCCGTCCACGGCCGAAAGGCCCGCCCGCAACGACAACTGAAGAACGGAACCTGCCATGTTGCTGACCACCATCCTCGCACCTGTCGACAACCGCCGCAAGATCGTTCTCCTGTCGGTGCTCGCCTTCATCGCCCTCTGCTGACCTGACCAGTCGCGACGGTGCATGCAAGCGGTGGATGGATCGAGAGTGAAAGACATGAATCCTGACGGGAGCCCCTGACCAGGGCGCACGAAATGAAACGGGCCGCGGCGAGTGCCGCGGCCCGTCGTGTTTTTCACTGGCTGGGAGGGGAGTTCCCCGCCCGACCGGACTCAGAAGTCGAAGCTGTCGGAGCCCATCGCGCCGTGCGCATCGAGACCGCCGCGCGACGGCTTGTTGCCGCGCGACGCGGGACGCTCGAAGTCCTCGGCCGGACGGTCGCCCGTCGCGGTCCACTGCGCGCGCTTGAGCGAGAGGCCGATCTTGCGGTCGTCGGTGTCGACGCGCAGGATCTTGACCTCGACCTCCTGGCCGACCTTGACGACATCCTGCGGGTTCTCGACCTTCTGGTCGCTGAGCTCGCTGATGTGGAGCAGACCCTCGAGGCCCTCCTCGAGCTCGACGAAGACGCCGAAGTTGGTGATCTTCGTGATCGTGCCCTTGACGATCATGCCCGGGCGGTACGCCGACGGGATCGCCTCGACCCACGGATCCTCGGTGAGCTGCTTCACGCCGAGACCGACGCGCTGCTTCTCCTGGTCGACATCGATCACGACGCACTTCACGACATCGCTCTTCTTGTAGAGCTCGTTCGGGTGCGCGACCTTCTTCGTCCAGCTGATGTCGCTGACATGGAGGAGGCCGTCGATGCCCGGCTCGATCTCGATGAAGGCGCCGTAGTTCGCGAGGTTGCGAACCTTGCCCTCGATGATCGTGCCCACGGGGTACTTCTCGGCGACGAGCTCCCACGGGTTGACCTCGGTCTGCTTGACGCCGAGCGAGATCTCGAGCTTCTCCTTGTTGATGTCGAGCACGACGACATCGATGTCCTGGCCGACCGCCACGAGCTCGCTCGGGTGGTTGATGCGGCGGGTCCACGACATCTCGGAGATGTGCACGAGGCCCTCGATGCCCTCCTCGAGCCGCACGAACGCGCCGTACGACATGAGGTTGACGACGGTGCCCTTGGCGCGGCAGCCGACCGGGTACTTCGCCTCGATCTGCTCCCAGGGCGAGGTCTCCTTCTGCTTCAGGCCGAGGGCGATCTTCTCGCGCTCGCGGTCGATGTTGAGGATGTTGACCTCGATCTCGTCGCCGATGCGGACGATCTCGCTCGGGTGGTTCACGCGGCCCCACGACATGTCGGTGATGTGGAGCAGGCCGTCGATGCCGCCGAGGTCGACGAACGCGCCGAAGT
>JBEAQW010000067.1:0-8233 GCA_041163725.1 Planctomycetota bacterium | reverse complement strand
CCTCGGAAAGGCGGAGGACTTCCCTTCGTCGATCCGCCGTCGGCGCGGTTGCTCGCGGACGGGCGCGCCACGCTCGTCGAGCTCGGCGCGTCGACCGTCGAGGGGAAGCTCACGCCGCTCGGCAGGCGCATGAGCCTCTTCCCGCTCGACCCGCGGCTCTCGCGCATGCTGCTCGCGTCGGTCGAGGAGCGCTGCGTGAACGACATCCTCGTGGTGGCGGCCGGACTCGCGATCCAGGATCCGCGCATACGGCCGCCCGAGAAGCGCGATGCGGCCGATCTCGCGCACGCGCGCTTCCGCGACGGACAGAGCGACTTCGCGTCGTTCCTCAGGATCTGGCGCGCGTGGCGCGACGATCTGCGCGATGAGCAGGGGCGCGAGGCGGGTTCGGCGGCGAAGCGCCGCTGGTGCGAGCGGCATCACCTTTCGTATCCGCGGATGCGCGAGTGGGCCGACACGGTCGGTCAGCTGCGCGAGCTCTTCCTCGAGCATGTGGGTGTCAAGGTCGGCGAGCCCTCGCGCGAGGTCGACCAGGGCGCGTTCCACCGCGCCGTCCTCGCGGGATTCGCGTCGCAGATCGGTGCGCGGACCGAGAAGGGCGAGTACCGCGGATCGACCGGCGCGCTGTTCGCCGTGCATCCATCGAGCGCGCTCGCGCGGCGCGGACCGAACTGGATCGTCGCCGCCGAGATCGTCGAGACGACGCGCCGCTTCGCCCGCATCTGCGCGCGCATCCAGCCCGAGTGGATCGTGCGGGTGGCGCCGCATCTCTGCTCGCGCAGCCAGTTCGAGCCGCACTTCATTCCGGAGACCGGGCAGGTCGCCGCGTGGGAGCGCACGAGCTTCGGCGAACTCGTGGTGGTGCCGAAGCGGCGTGTCTCGTGGGGACCGGTCGATCCGGTCGGTGCGCGGCATGTGTTCATCCAGGAGGGGCTCGTCGCGCACCGCGCCCGCACCGAGGGCGCGTTCCTCGAGGCGAACCGCGCGCTCCGCGCGTCGATCGAGCGCGAGGAGGCGCGCGGCCGGCGCCGCGGGCTGCTGCTCGAGGAGGAGGCGGCGTTCGACTTCTACGACGAACGCGTGCCCGCCGAGATCCACTCGACGCCGTCCTTCGAGCGCTGGCGGCGCGAGGTCGAGACGCAGGATCCGAAGCGTCTCTTCATGCGCGAGCCGGACCTTCTCCGCGAGGGTGCGGATCGCGTCGATCCATCGCTCTTTCCGCAGGAAATCGCGGTCGAGGCCCTCGAGCTGCCGCTCGAGTACGCGCACGATCCCGAGGACGCGGGCGACGGCATCACGGTGCGCGTGCCGGTCGAGGCGCTTCCGCTTCTCGATCCGGCGCCGTTCGAGTGGCTCGTTCCGGGGATGCTCGGCGAGAAGGTCGAGGCGCTGATCCGCTCGCTGCCGAAGCACCTGCGCGTGCGGCTCTTTCCGATCGAGGAGGTCGTGCAGGGTGCGGTCGAGGTGCTTGCGTTCGGGCGCGGAGCGCTGCGCGCGCGTCTCGCCGAGCACCTGACGCCGCTCGCGCAGGCGGAGATCGCTCCGACGGATTTCCGCGAGGAACTGCTTGCGCCGCACCTGCGGATGCGCTTCTCGGTGGTCGATGCCGATGGACGCGAGCTCGGGACGGGACGCGACCTCGCCGCGCTTGCGAAGCGTTTCGCCTCGGTCGCGCGCGACAGGCTGCGTGCATCGGTCGATCGCTCGAGCGATCCGATCGCGCTTCTCGAGAAGGAGCGGATCGAGGTGCTTCCCGACGAGCCGGTGCCCGAGTCGATTCGCTACGAGCGTGCGGGGATCGGCCTGGTCGGCTATCCGGCACTCACGGTCGAGCGGGGAGCCGGCCGGGATTCCGCTGACGCGGACGAGCGCCCCGTCGTGGCGCTCCGCGTGCACGACGATCCGCTGCAGGCGAGGCTGGCGCACGCGGTGGGATTCGCCCGGCTTCTCGCGGAGGAGATCCGCGAGCCGGTCGAGCACCATGTCGCCTACGACGCGGGTTGCGAGGAACTGCTCTCGCTCCTCGCGCACGAGGGCGAGGAGGATGGCGTCGGGTTCATCGCGCGGATCGTCGCCGCGGGCGTCGCGGCGGAGATGCCGCGCGTGCCGCGCGCCGCCGCCGAGGGCTCCGAGGCGGTGCGGCTTGCGGGGATCGAGCTCCACGACCGCGTGGCGTTCGTGATGCGCGCGCTCATGGCGATCGGACTCGCGCTCGCCGACATGGAGGCGCGGCTGCGCGACATCCGCGCGGTGCGCGAGGGCGATCCGAAGCAGCGCATCGCATGGAGGCTCGGCGAGATCGTGGGCGCGCACGGACTGATCGGGCTCGAGGGGTGCGGCCGCGACCAGCTCTCGCAGCGGCTCCGGCTCGTGCAGATGCTCTCGCAGCGCCTCGACCGGCTGCGTGAGAGCGGAGCCGCGCGCGACCAGGCGATCGACGGCGAGATCGGCGGGCTCGGCGAACGCGTGCGCCGCGCGCTGGGCGAGCGTTGGCGCGCGCCCGAGCATCGCATCGCGATCCGCAGCATGTGGGAGGAGATCGAGATCAGCCGCTTCGCGCCGAAACTGCCACGCGCCTTCCCGGCAAGCGAGCGTCGGCTCGAGGATCTGCTCGACAGTTAGCGTTCCGTCGCCGGTTCGCGCGCTCGGCGAGAGGCCCCGCGCAAGCTACGCGAAGCTCGGCGCGTTCGGATCGCGCTCCTCGATGAGATCGAGTTCGATCGGATCGTCGAGGTTGTCCTGGCGCACGCGCACGCGTCCCTGGCGGACGAGTTCGAGCACCGCGAGGAAGAGGCCGATCCGCTCGCCGTGCGTGCGGCCCTCGAACGCGCTCGTGAGCACGAGGCGATGGTCGGCGACGCGCGACAGCCGGTCGATCAGGTCGTCCTGATGCAGCGAGATCGGCGTGTCGTCGTACTCGATCATGTGATCGCCGAGACGCGACAGGTCGATCGCGGCGGAAATCCGCTCGAACGCCGCGTAGAGGTCGCCGAGGTGCAGGTCCTCGAGCTCGAAGTCGATCTCCTCGTCGCGCGCCTCGCCATCGGCGGCGTCCTCCGCGGCGCCGGGCCGCACGCGCGCGGGCGCGCGCTCAGCGTACTCGCGACGACGCGCGTCGAGGTTGTCGGCGGCGGTGCGGAAGCGCTGGTACGCGAGGAGCTGGCGGATGAGCTCCGCCTTCGGATCCTCGCCGGCGGAGGGTGCGGTGCCGCCCTCCGACTCCTCGCCATCGGCCGTGCGGACCGGCGTGAGCGAACGCGACTTGATCTCGACGAGCGTCGCCGCCATGACGAGGAACTCGCCTGCGACATCGATGTCGATCGCGCTCAGGTGGCGCACATACTTGAGGTACTCGTCGGTGAGCGTGTGGATCTCGATGTCGTGGATGTCCACCTCCGCCCTCCGCACGAGGAAGAGGAGGAGGTCGAGCGGACCCTGGAACACAGGGAGGCGGACAAGCCAGTCGTTCTGCGACATCGCAGGGAATCTACCAAGTTCCACGGTGTTATCGCGCATTTCGGCGCGGATTCCGCGGCCGTACACTGCGTGTCCATGCCGTCAAACCCGACCGCTGCAACCGACCCGCACCTGCCCTCCGTCGAGGCGGAGTTCCTGCTCGAAGTCCTCTCCACCGAGGCCGATGCGATCAAGGCCTTCGCCGCGCGGTTGAGGCGGGGCGACCTGCCCGAACTGCACCGGGCGCTCGATCTCCTCGAGGCCTGCCGCGGTCATGTCGTCGTGAGCGGCATGGGCAAGTCGGGACTCGTCGGAGCGAAGATCTCGGCGAGCCTGTCGAGCCTCGGTCAGCCTTCGCACTTCGTCCATCCGGCGGAAGCGGTCCACGGTGACCTCGGATCCATCCGTCGCGACGATGTGGTGCTGCTGCTGAGCTGGTCGGGCGAGACGCAGGAGGTGGTCGCACTCGCGTCGATCCTCCGGATGGACGGGATTCCCACCGTCGGCCTCTCGGGGAAGCGCGGCTCGAGCCTCGCACGCGCGTCGACGGTGCATGTCGATCTCGGCGATGTCACGGAGGCATGTCCGCTGAATCTCGCGCCGACGGCATCGACGACCCTCACGCTCGCGGTCGGCGACGCGCTGGCGCTCGCGCTCGCGCAGCGGCGCGATTTCGGCAAGGACGACTTCCACAAGCATCATCCGGGCGGCATGCTCGGCGCGGGCCTGCGGCCCGTGACGGAGGTGTTGCGCTTCCGCGTGGGCGCGAACCTCGCGGCGGTGCACGACACGAGCTCGGTGCGCGACGCGCTCAAGGCCGCTGGCGAGGGGCGGCGCGCCGGTGCGATCGTGCTCGTCGACGCGGCCGGGCGGCTCAGCGGCATCTTCACCGACGGCGATCTCCGTCGGCAGGTCAACGGCGGTGGACTCGGCGCACTCGACGCGCCGGTCGCGTCGGTCATGACGCGCCACCCCGCGACGCTCACGGTCGACTCGCTCGTGCGCGATGCGGTGCAGCTCGTGCAGGAGAAGCGGCTCGACGAGATCCCCGTGGTCGACCGCGACGGACGGCCGGTCGGCCTGATCGATGTGCAGGATCTGATCGCGATGCGCGTCGTGAAGGAGTAGCGCACCGTGGCCGGCGGCCGGACGCCGCTAGCGGATGATCGCGCCTCGTGACTCGAGCAGCGAGATCACGCGGTCGGCCGCGATGCGCAGCGCCGCGTCCTGCGTGCCGAGTTCATGGAAGGGAATGACGAGATCCGCGTTCGTCGGCGCCTCGTACTCGAGGTCGACGCCGGGCACGCCGCGCACCGCGCCCGCCTCGGCGTCGCGGTAGAGCCCGGAGGTGTCGCGCGAACGGCAGTGCTCGAGGGGCGTCGACAGGTAGACGACCGCGAAACGGTCGCCGCCCACGAGTTCGCGTGCACGCTCGCGGGCCGCGGCGTCGGGCGCGGTGAAGCTCGCGAGCACCACGAGTCCGACATCGTTGAACGCGCGCGCGAGCTCCATGCCGCGGCGGAGGTTCTCCGATCGGTCGGCGCGCGAGAAGCCGAGGTCGCGGCTCATGCCCGAGCGCAGCGACGATCCGTCGATGACCGCCCCGAGGCGCCCGAGGTCGAAGAGCCTGCGCTCGACCGCGCGCGCGAGGATCGACTTGCCCGATCCCGAGAGGCCCGTGAAGAGCAGGGTGAACGGCTGCTGTCCGAGCCGCGCCGCGCGTTCGTCCGCTCCGACGAGATCACGGGAGGGCTTCAGGTGGCCGCCCTGCGGGGTGTCGGTCCAGTGTCCCTCGACCTCCGACGGATCGAGCAGCATGCCCGCGCCCGCGGTCGCGTTCGTCAGCCGGTCGATGAGGATGAACGCGCCCGTGTGGCGGTTGCGCGCGTAGGCGTCGTAGACGAGCGGGCGCTGCGTGCGAATCGCGATACGGCCGATCTCGTTCAGCGCCAGCGCGGGTGCGGGCTGCTCGTCGAGCGTGTTCACATCGACGCGGTGGTCGATCCGGTCGATGCGCGCGGGCGTCTTGTGCGGACCGTGCTTGAGGAGGTACTCCTTGCCCGGGACGAGGGGCGAGGCGTCGTCCATCCAGACCACCATCGCGCGCACATCCTGCGACACATGCGGTTCGTTGCCCGGATGGACGAGCATGTCGCCGCGCGCGCAGTCGACCTCGTCGGCGAGCGTGAGCGTGACGGAGAGCGGGGGGGTCGCCTCGGCGAGATCGCCGTCGTAGGTCACGATGCGCTCGACGGAGGTCGTCCTGCGCGATGGCAGCACCATGACGCGGTCGCCCGGCCGCACGCAGCCGCCCGCGAGGGTTCCCGCGAAGCCGCGGAAGTCGAGGTCGGGTCGGTTCACCCACTGCACGGGGAAGCGGAAATCGACGAGGTTCCTGCCCGATCCGAGGGGCACGGCGTCGAGGTGCTCGAGGAGCGTGGGACCGTCGTACCACGGCATGCTCTCGCCGCGGTGGACGACATTCTCGCCGCGCAGCGCCGACATCGGGATGAAGCGCGTGCTGCGCGCGGGGAGCTTCGCCGCGAAGCGCGTGTAGTCGGCGACGATCTCGTCGTAGCGCTCGCGCGACCAGTCGACGAGGTCCATCTTGTTCACGGCGACCACGATCTCGCGGATCCCGAGCAGGCTCGTGATGAACGAGTGCCGCCGCGTCTGGACGGCCACGCCGTGGCGCGCGTCGACGAGGAGGATCGCGAGGTCGCAGGTGCTCGCTCCCGTCGCCATGTTGCGGGTGAACTGCTCGTGCCCGGGCGTGTCGGCGATGATGTACTTGCGCGCCGCGGTCGTGAAGTAGCGGTACGCGACATCGATCGTGATGCCCTGTTCGCGCTCGCTCTTCAGGCCGTCGACGAGGAGGGCCATGTCGAGCGCGCCGGCCTGCGTTCCCATCGCCCGCGAGTCGCGCTCGACCGCCGCGAGGGTGTCCTCGGCGACCATGTGCGCGTCGTAGAGCAGGCGCCCGATCAGCGTGCTCTTGCCGTCGTCGACCGAGCCGCAGGTGAGGAAGCGCAGGAGCTCCTTGCGCTCGTGCCGCGCGAGGTACTCCTCGATGTTCCCGTCGATGAGGGCCATCTCGGCCGCGTTGCGGTCGACCGACATCAGAAGTAGCCCTCCTTCTTCTTGTCCTCCATGCTGCCCGACGAATCGTGGTCGATCACGCGGCCCTGGCGTTCGCTCTGCGTGGTCTGCAGCATCTCGCGGATGATCTCGGGGAGCGTCGTCGCGTTCGACTCGATCGCGCCCGAGAGCGGGTAGCAGCCGAGCGTGCGGAAGCGCACGACCTTCGTCTGCGGCGTCTCGCCCGGCTCGAGCGGAAGGCGGTCGTCGTCGACCATGATCGGAACGCCGTGCCGGTAGACGACCGGCCGCGGCGCCGCGAAGTAGAGCGGCACGATGCGGATGTCCTCGAGCCAGATGTACTGCCACACATCGAGCTCGGTCCAGTTCGAGAGGGGGAAGACGCGGATCGACTCGCCGCGCTGGCCGGGCATGCGGTTGATCTCGGTGTTGTAGATGTTCCAGAGCTCGGGCCGCTGGTTGCGCGGGTCCCAGCGGTGCTCGCGGTCGCGGAAGCTGAACACGCGCTCCTTCGCGCGCGACTTCTCCTCATCGCGACGGGCGCCGCCGAACGCCGCGTCGAAGCCGTACTTGTCGAGGGCCTGCTTCAGACCCTGCGTCTTCATGACATCGGTGTGCTTGCGCGAGCCGTGCGTGATCGGGTTGATGCCGGCGGCGAGGCCCTCCTGGTTCACATGCACGAGGAGCTCGAGGCCGAGCTCGCGCGCGACATACTCGTCGCGCAGCCTGTACATCTCGCGGAACTTCCAGGTGGTGTCGACATGGAGCAGCGGGAAGGGCGGCTTCGCCGGATGGAACGCCTTGAGCGCGAGGTGCAGGAGAACCGCGGAGTCCTTGCCGATCGAATAGAGCATCACGGGACGCTCGAAGCTCGCCACGACCTCGCGGAAGATCTGGATGGATTCCGCCTCGAGCTCCTTGAGGTGGGTCAGGGCGGGGCGGCTGAGCGGGGTTCTTTCCATGCACGGTTTCCGAAGCGCCGATACCGTAGCGGCGATTCGGTCCGGGCGCGTGCCGGCCGCAGCGTGAACCACGAACGACTCCGATGCAGGACAAGTCCGCCAACACCACCTGGCATGCCGGTCGGATCGACCGGGCGGAACGGGAGCGCCTTCTTGGGCAGCGTGGCGCGACGGTCTGGTTCACGGGCCTCTCGGGCTCGGGCAAGAGCACGATCGCAGTCGCTGTCGAAGCGCATCTCGTCGGGCGTGGGCGGCTCTGCTACCGCGTCGATGGTGACAATCTTCGTCATGGTCTCAACCGCAACCTCGGGTTCAGTCCCGATGATCGCGCCGAAAATGTGCGGCGCACGGGGGAAGTCTGCCGCATTCTCGCCGACGCCGGCGCGATCGCCCTCGCGAGCCTCGTGAGTCCGTTCCGCAACGACCGCGCGATGGTGCGGGCGCTGCATGCGGAGTGGGACCTGCCGTTCATCGAGGTCTTCGTGCGCGTGCCGCTCGAGGTCGCGGAGGCGCGCGATCCCAAGGGGCTCTATGCGAAGGCGCGCGCGGGAGAGATCCGCGACTTCACGGGGATCCACCAGCTCTACGAGGAGCCGGATGCGGCGGAGCTCGTGATCGATGCATCGACGGTCCCGGTGGACGACGCGGCGCGGCTCGTGGCCGATGCGCTCGTTGCGCGCGGCGTCATCCGCTGAGCGCGAAGCGCGGGATCAACA
>JBEAQW010000066.1:0-3550 GCA_041163725.1 Planctomycetota bacterium | reverse complement strand
TGCGGGGCCGGGCGAAGGAACTGATGGCCGAGGCGGTGGCGGGAAGCGCCGAAGCGATCGGCCTCGAGCGTGGGCCGGCGCCGGACGAGGAGATGCCGGGGCCGGACGAGCCGTTGCGTCTGCTCCTTTCGAGCTGGACCTATCCCGAGCCGCGACCCGATCTTGCGATGCGTGAGTGAAGTGCGTGCGTCGCGCGGTCGTGAGACGGGTGAGAGGGTTGGGCTGGGCCGTGCGTTTACGCCGATAGGACGCATCCATGCATCAGCCATCGCAGCCGTCGCTTCCCCACACGCAGGGCCTCGCGGATTCCGCCATCGACGCGGCGTGGGCGGTGATGCCGCCGGACTCGGAGATCGAGGTGACGCGGCTCCTGCCCGTGGTGGTGGGCGCGCATCCGCGCAGTGAGATCGCCGACCGGCCGCTCGCGAACCGGCTGGTGGCGGCGATCCGCCAGTGGCAGCGGCAGGCGATTCCCGATGAGGACGAGCGGTTGATCCCGATGGTGATGACCGACCTCTGGTACCTGAACGACAAGGAGCTGCTGCTCCAGCCGGCGATCGCGATCGGCGAGCCTGGGGCGAACGCGGCGAGCGCGTACTACGGCACGCGGCTGCCGAAGGCGTATGTGGTCGATGGACAACTGCAGGTGCTGGCGGACCTCGAGTTCCTCGAGCCGAGTGTGACGCTGTGGGGTGTTGATCCATATCGCACGCGGACGGCGCTGGACTGGTTCATCGCGCGACACCTCGGGCGGTTCCTCGAGTCGGTCCACTCCTGACCCCGCAACGGTGCACGGCACGTGCCGTGCAGTGCCAGGCACTGACTGGCACGTGCCAGGCACCGGTCCCGCAACGCAGGACAACTCCGAACACAATGGCTCGCCTGTCCTTGCGGGCGGGAGCGGTTTGAATGGACCGTGCACGGCACGTGCCGTGCAGTGCCTGCCACCGACTGGCACGTGCCTGGCACCGGGTCAGAGGGTGGGGGAGAAGCGTGCGTTTCGCATCGCATCCGCCACGCCCGCGACATTCATCCCTCGGAACGCCTTTCCGAGCAACGCCGCGATCAGTTCCTCCGAAACGCCGCCCGCGCGCGCGCGCGGCAAGAGGAAGTCCCGATACTGGGCGTCGGCCGCGACCGGGTCCACGACCGACACCTCTACGAGTTCCGCAAGCAGTGGCAGCTCCTCGCTCATTCGTGCGACGAATGCATCGAGGTGCGGGCCCAGTTCCCGCTCGCCCCCGTGCGTCAGCATCGCCCGCAGCCCACGCGGAAGCGCACGAAGCCGGTCCAAGGAGCCGCTCCACGCGCCGATGTCGATGTCGCTTGGCGGAAGCGGCAGCGAGATGAACTCCGAGCGCGGCGAGACCATGCCCAGCGCATCGCCGGTGAACACCATCTCCGGGAGTTCGCCGACCCGTCCGATCGCCCATGCGTGATGGTGCCGGGCGTGACCCGGTGTCTCGATCGCCTCGATGCGAAGGCCCGCGAGTTCCACCCACCGCCCGTGCTCGATGGCGTGAACGCGATCGGGCGCCACGGCGATCGGGTCGCCGTAGAAGGCGTCGTATCGCGCGCCGTGCACCGCGCGCGAGCCCGCGATCAGCCTCGCGGGGTCGACCAAGTGCCGCGCGCCGCGCGGATGGACGAACACGGGTACTCCCTCATGGGCGAAGTGTCCGGCACTTCCCGCGTGATCGAGGTGTATGTGCGTCAGCACAACGCCCTGCAGATCACGCGCCGCGATGCCGCGCGCCATCAGTTGCCTGCAGAGTCCCTCGTAGCCGACGGCGCATCCGCACTCCACCAGAATCCAACCGTCCGGTCCGCGGACGAGGAAGGCGAGCGCCGCACCCGCGATTCCAAGGTAGTTCGTGTCGAGTGCGGTGCATTCGAGGGTCGGCACGGGGCCAAGCGTAGCGGCCTCCCGACGCGCCGTGCGGCGACGGCTCGCATCCCGCCAGATTGACAATGTCCCTCGGATCGTTAGTTTGCTCCGATGCCCCGGGTTCCGGTCCATCATGTGGTCAGCCCACGCGTCTGGCGCGTCATGACCTCGCCGGTCCGCTTCGAGATCCTCGAGGCGATGCGAATGATCGCCCCGTGCTCCATTGCCGAGATCGCCGAGATCCTCGACCGTCCCGCGGATTCCCTGTACCGGCATGTCGACCAGCTCGCGCAGGGCGGGTTCCTCACCTGCACCGGAACGAGGAACGCGGGCCGCCGTCCGGAGCGCGTGTTCGATCTGACCGCCGACGACTTCCGACCCGCCTTCAAGGATCCATCCGGCCGCGCGGCGAATGCGGCGTACCACGACTCGATCGCGACGATCTGCAAGATCGTGCAGCGCAGCTCGCGCGATGCGTCGGCCGCGTCCGGGCTCATGGCGGGCGGCGAGGGGCGCAACATCCTCGGCTTCCTCGGCCACGCGTGGCTCGCTCCGGAGGAGTTCGACGAAGTGTGCACGATGCTGCGCGAAGTCATGCGCTATCTCGATGCGCGCGCGACACCAGGCCGTGGTCGCCTCTTCGTCACGGGCGTCGCGACGCTGCCGGTCGTGCGCAAGCGCGGGGCGAGAAAGCGCACCTCGGCGCGTGCGGTTGCTTCGAAGTCGGCAGCGCAGGCCGCGACGAGGACTGCTCCCAAGCCTTCCTCGAAGCCTTCCTCGAAGTCTTCCCCGAAGCCATCCCCGAAGTCTTCCCCGAAGCCCGCAACCAAGACCAAGCCGGCTCGCTAGTCCGGACGCGTCGATCGGTTCGTCGCGGCACCGTTCAGCGGAGGCCTCACGGAGTCACGGCCTCGCCAGGCTTCGCCACGGCCTTCAGCGCAAGAAGCGCCTCCTCGCACGCGCGCGGCTCGGGAACACCGTCGAACCCGGAGGTCACGGTGCGCGTGCGCCCCTTCGATCCCTGAACGAGGCTGCGGGCGAACGTGATCGAACCGGTTCCATCGGAGTGGATCGACTTCGAGATCTCGCCGAGTTCGTCGCTCGACCACGACTGCACATTGATCGATCGACCGACGCTGACCTGCATCGCGCGCTGGCTCGTCACGCAGCATGCGGTGCGCCGGGCCTTCCGCGCGATCCACCATGGAGACGAGATCATCGCGAGTCCGATGAGCAGGAACGGGAGACCGAAGAGGGGGAAGAGCACGAACACGCCCGACGCGATCTGCGCGCCCGCGTTCTCCTTGGGCTGCGTGCCGACGAACCAGACGCCCGCCGCCGCCATCGCGATCCAGAACGCCGCGAATCCGCCGAAGAAGAGGCCGAACACCGCGATCGGAAGCATCTTCCGCGCGGAGTACCACGGCTTCGGCATGCCGGCGTACCACAGCTCCTCGCCGTTGCGCAGTTCGTCGCGCACGGCCGCATCGAGTTCGGGCGTCAGTCCTGCGATCGTCGTCATTTCCGCACCGGCTCCCTTCGTCAGCCCTTCTTCACGAAGCAGGTCTTGAGGACCCACACCTGCTTTCCCTCGCGCACCTCGATCTCCTCGGCGCTCGAGGTCGTCCGGATGTTCTTGTAGGTCGTGCCGCGCTTGATGGT
>JBEAQW010000065.1:0-17853 GCA_041163725.1 Planctomycetota bacterium | reverse complement strand
CCTCGATCAACGCCGAGGATGCGGACCCACTCGCGTCGCTCGGCGAGGAGAGCGCGGAGTTCATGGAGAAGAGCCGCCTGCGCTTCGAAGGCCGCTCGATGTACTCGCTGCCTCCGAGGCCGGTGCCCAAGGTGCGCGTCGTCGAGACCCCGAAGCTTCCGGAGCCCCCGAAGGTCGATCTCGGTCCGCCGCCGCCGCCCGCAACCTACACGGGTCCGGCGCCGACGGGCGTGCTTGGCGACTTCGTGTTCTTCTCGACGCTGAGCGACGACGACAAGCGCATCAAGGTCGGCGAGACGAAGGCGGGCATCACGGTGCTGGCCGCCAATCCGCCGTACAGCGTGCGGCTCGGATACCAGCGCGGCGAGTACACCGTTCCCCTCTGGGCGAAGGCCGATGACCGGCTCCTGACCGGCGGCGGCGTGCCGTCGCGTGTGAACGGCGTGTTGATTGTCGGCGATGCATCCGGAGCGTCCGGAGGTTCCTCGCCTGCAGGAGCCTCCGTCGGCTCGCCGACGGGCGGGTCCGGTGCTGCGGGTCTTCCCGGCGGCCGCGGCGGTTTGTCGCCCGGTCGATCGAGCGGCTCGTCTTCGGGCTCGGCCGCTCCGTCGGGCCGCCCGCCTTCGGCAACCGCGGGCGCGGGATCGAATCCGAACACGCTTCCGCCCGGTGACCAGCCCGGTGGCGATGTTCCCTCGGGTCCTGGCCCGGAGGGAGAGCCGCAGGAACTTCCTTCTGCCGCGATGGAGCCGCAGCGTCTCAACCCGCCGGCGAACGGCAACGATGAGCCGCCCGCCGAGTATGTCGACCGCGAGCTCCTTCCGCCGCGGTTGAGCGACGAGCAGATCGCCGCGATGTCTGAGGCGGAGGCCCGGGCCGCGCTTGCCGCGATCGATGCCACCGACTCGTGGACCGTGGACGACCACAGCCGAGCCCGCCTCGACCACGAGCGCCATCTCCTGCGCGTACGCCTGGCGCCCCGAGCGGGCTAGCGCGCGCCGAGCAATCCAACCAGCCTGGCGATGGTGTTCCGCCAAGTGCGCGGAGCGGCGTCGACTTCGTGGGGAATTGGCCGCTTTCGGCAGCGAACGCCGATAGAGGCGATACGACAGAAGCCCTGCACATGCCAGCGGCGAGGCAGAACGAAAGATGACCATGCGGGATTGTCCCGCTTCCAGAACCGGAGTCCGAACTTGCGACTGAACCGCCCCTTCTTCCGCTCGCCGAGCCTCGCCGAGATCGTCCGAACCTCCGCGTTCCTTGCGCTTGCCGGCATCGCCGCACCCACGCATACCGCGCTCGCTCAGGACACTGGCGCAGCCGAGACCACCGACGCCGATGACGAGGCGGATGATGCGCGTACCGTCGCAAGCTTCGCACCGACGCCCCCGCCGGCCACGCCGCCGTCGCAGCTGCGCGGCGTCCGAGAGGGTCGCCGCGCCGCCGACGATGCACCGGTCAAGCTCCTGTTCAAGAACGAGCCCATCGAGAGCGTGATGTCGCTGATCTGGGAGTGGACCGGCAAGTATGTGTTCTACAAGCCGACCGACATCCAGTCGAAGAAGCTCAACCTCGTCGGCGACCGCGAGATCTCGAAGTCGCAGGCGCTCGACTACATCTTCCAGGCGCTGAAGATGGAGGACCTCGCGGTCACCGAGACCGAGGATGTCATCTACATCGGACTTGCCACGCAGCAGAAGAAGACGCAGCCCGGCGTCGTGCTCGGACCCGAGGAGGATGTGATGTCGATGACCGACAACGGTCTCTTCGTCACGAAGGTCTTCCGTCTCCGCCAGTCGCGCGCCGTGGATGTGCTCGAGCGGATCGAGTCGCTCATCCCCGACGAGTATGCGCAGCTCGCCGCCGACGGCGATTCGAACCAGCTTCTTCTCTCGGGCGACATCGGCCTCGCGAAGAAGGTGCAGACCCTCATCAACATGCTCGACATCCCGTCCTGGGACGACTTCGCGACGGAGACCTTCCGGCTGAAGTACCAGGACGCGCAGACGGTCGCGGGCATCATCGAGGACCTCTTCCAGGACGACGGGTCTGGTGGCAGCCGCTCGATCGGTGGTGCACGGAATCAGAATCAGCGCGGTCGGACTCCGCAGCAGCCGGGCGTCCCCGGACAGGCCGGCGCGGCCGGCTCGGCGAATGGCCTGATCGTGACCGTGCTTCCCTCGATGAACTCGCTCACGGTGCGCGCCACGCCCACCGTGCTCGGCGAGATCCGCAAGCTGGTGGCGGACGCGTGGGATCTGCCGCCGAACGCGGCGGGCAGCATCTTCAAGACCTACAACCTCGACTACGCGGATCCCGTGAAGGTTCGCGAACTGCTCGGCGTGCTGCTCGGTGGCGGAGGTGGATCCTCGCGCACGGGGCAGACGAACCGCGCGTTCGCGGGTGGACGCGTGCCGCAGATCGGCGGTCAGGGCGGATCCGAGGGTACGCCGCAGGCGGCCGTCGCCAACATCTTCTCGATCGAGGCGTATCCGGACTCGAACCGTCTCGTGGTCATCACGAAGACCCCGGACAACTTCGAGTGGCTCGATCGCTGGATCACGGAGCTCGACCAGCCGTTCAACTCGGGACTTCCGGTGAATGTGCCCCTGAAGCACGCCGGTGCGGTCGAACTCAGCGAGATCCTCAACACGCTGCTCGCCCAGTCCGGCTCCGAGGGTGGCGGGCTCCGCCTTCCCGAGGAAGGTATCCAGGGCCTGAGCTCGAGCTTCAACTCGGGGCTCGGCAGCGACAACAGCAACAACTCCTTCAACCTCGGTGGCCAGAGCCAGAACAACCAGCTGCGCTTCCCCTGGCAGGGAACGCGCGCAGGTCAGGGCGCTGGCGGAGAGGTCAGCGAGGTCAGCGGGCTCATCGGCCGCAGCCGCGTGGTTCCGAATCCCGAGCAGAACTCCGTGCTCGTGATGGCGCCGCCGGAGGTCGAGAAGAAGGTCATCGAGATCATCCACGAGCTCGACAAGCCCGGCCGCCAGGTGATGATCACCGCGGTGCTCGCCGAGGTGAAGGTCGGAGATGGCTTCTCCTGGGGCGCGCGCGTCGGCAGCAACCTCACGACTCCGCTCAACGGCGGTGACAACGGCGTGGGTGGCTCGCTCGCGGTGCAGCTCTCGAAGGGCAACACCGGCAACCCGAGCGGCTCGAACTGGGGTTCGCCGTGGTTCGACTCGAGCCTGCTCGAGATCTCGACCGGCAACGACCTCGGCTTCTTCCTGCAGGCGCTGTCCACCGACAACTCGGTGCGCATCCTCCAGCAGCCGCGCGTGTTCACGCGCGACAACAAGGAGGCGAAGTTCGTGGCGGGCCAGGATGTGTCGCTCATCACGGGCAACACCTCGGGCTTCGGCACGACGGGCACGACGCAGAGCTTCGAGCAGCAGTTCGTCGGCGTCGGCATCAATGTG
This sequence comes from Planctomycetota bacterium, assembly GCA_041163725.1. GTDB lineage: Bacteria > Planctomycetota > Phycisphaerae > Phycisphaerales > SM1A02 > QWPT01. The sequence continues at coordinate 14,431 of JBEAQW010000065.1, read as the reverse complement.
CGGCCGCGCATCACGCAGGACAACAATGTGGCGATGGAGGTCGAGATCCTGCTCTCGAACCTGTCCGCCTCGACCGCCTCGTTCAATCAGAACCCCGTGATCGACCGTCGCCAGACCAACACGAACGTGACGGTCAAGAACGGGCAGACGATCGTGATCTCGGGTATCCGCCGCGAGCAGGAGACGCAGATCGACCGGCGCCTGCCGTTCCTCGGCGACATCCCGATCCTCGGCGCCGCATTCAGCTCGACCGAGCGGCAGAAGGAAGTGGTCGAGCTCGTGGTGTTCCTCGTCCCGGTCGTGGTCGAGAATCCCGATGCGAACGACTCGAACTTCAACGCCACCGAGCTCGAGCGACTCGAGCAGCTGCAGGCCCCGCTCGAGAAGAGCTCCGAGGAACTGCTCAAGGAGAGCAAGTTCTTCGAGGACATCAAGAGCCGGGAACGGCCGGCCGCGTCGGACATCGGGCGCAACGGAGCGTCCGGATCCGGCGCCCAGTGACGGGAAGGCGGTAGGCTTCCACGATGCCGCCTCGCAACCAATCGCCATCACCGCACCCGCCACGCAGCCGCGCGGCGGGTGCGTTGCTTTCGGCGATCCTGTGGGGAGCTGCGTGCACGACCACGACGCGTCCCGCGGCACCCGCCCCGCTGCCACCCGTACAGCCGGTGCCCGGCGTGATCGTCGACCGTGCCGTTCGCTTCGATCTTCGTCCGCTCGGCTCGATTCCGAGCGATGGCGTGACGATGCCGGTGCTCTCGCCCGATGGTCGCTACCTGGCGGTGCAGACGGGCGTTGCTCCGGACATCCGGGCCGCGCTTGCGCGGCCGGGCGCCCGGCCCCCGCTCGCCTCGCGGATCGCGCTGTACCGCGTCGATCCGCGGGGCATCGTGCGGCTGGGTGAAACCGATGGCGGGCTCGTGCTCGGGCGCAGCGCCGATCGACGGGGTTTCCTCATCGAGAGCGTTCGACCGGATGGCGCGCGTTGGATCGGACGCGTCGATTGGAGTACGCGCGAAATCGAGTGGCTGGTGCAGGACGGCAATGTCAATGCGTTCGCGGTGCTCGGCGACGACGGGACGCTCGCGTACGCCACACGCGGACTGACCGAACGCAACTTCGACCTCGTGGTGCGGCGCGACGGGCGTGCCGCGCGACTCGCGGGCGATGGAACGCGGAGCTACCTCTTCCCGACGCTGTCCGAGGATGGAACACGCGTCTATGCGCTTGCGCTTCGCGACGGCATCCTGGAGTTCCTTGCGGCCGATCCGTCGAGCACCGAGTCGATGACGCAGTCGGCGTCGCGCGCGCTCGTCACCGATCGGGGGAGCGACGAACTCGCTCTGCATATGGTGTCGGCACAGGGCGCGCGTGGTGCGTCTGAGGGTGGAGACTGGATCGTGTTCCATCGCGAACTGGCCTCGCTCATCCGCTGGAATGAGCGTGACGGGATCCGACCGTTCGAGGGCGGCGTGCTTGCGCAGGCGCGCGTGGATGCGGACCGCGAGGCGGTCCTGATCGATGGGCGTCTCCGTGTTCGGCCGCGACAGTCGGGGGCCGCGGGAACGCAGGGAGAGCCTGGAACGCAGGTGCTCGATCGACTGGGCGTTCCGCGTGCGCTCGGCAGCGTGGAGGATCGTCCGGCGATCGCGGTGTTCGTTCCAGAGGCGGGCGGGCTACGGGTCGTCGTGATCCGAATGCTCGAGGCAGCCGACTGAGGACGGAGCACTGCCTCCACGAGTCCGAGGCGACGCCTCACGGAACCATGGCGGCAAAAGAAGCACAGGCCCCTTGCGGGGCCTGCGTGGATTCGCCATTCATGGGGCGTGGAGGGGTGGACGGATCGGGCGTCTGCGCGTGGACCTACTCGTCCTCGTCGTCGAGATCCTCGTCCTCGAGATCCTCGTCCTCGAGGAAATCCTCTTCCTCTTCATCGTCGTCGAAGTCCTCGTCTTCTTCTTCGTCGTCGTCCTCGTCTTCGTCATCCTCCTCGTCCTCTTCCTCCTCGTCCTCTTCCTCCTCGTCTTCTTCGTCGTCGTCGAAGTCGTCTTCGTCCTCGTCTTCGTCCTCGTCCTCATCCTCGTCGTCGTCGAGTTCGTCGTCGCCGAACTCATCCTCGTCGCCGAAGTCGTCATCGTCCTGGTCGAAGTCGAAGTCCTGATCGTCGTCGTCATCGCGGGCGACGACGGGAGCGAACTCGGGATGGATCGCAGGGCATGCGAGACCTGCGAGCACCGAGGCCGGACCGAATGCATCGAACTGGTGCGCGCCGAAGGGATCCAGCGGCATCGTGCCGAGGGTCGAGTCGGAGGCGGGAAGGTCGAGAAGGGTTGGTGTCATGCTGCTGATCCTGTCATCACCGGGCTCACGCGTCGTGAAGAATGGCGGTTGGGCCTCGGTCGGGGCTGTATCGGACGAAGACGCGCGGACGCTGAAGAGTTCTCACACAATCCGCTGCTGCCGCCACCGGCCGCCCGGACCCGTGGCGGGGGAGTTTTCGTGCCTCGGAGCCCCGCTGTCAAGGCGGAAGGGCGCGCCGAAAGTCGTCGGAAGCAAATCGGGCCAGTGCGAGCGATCCGCGGATCACGGTCGCGCAAGCCCGACGCAGGGCGATGCCTGCGTGAGATGGTCGTCCGGCCCCCTCTGCTCCACCAGGCGACTGCTACGGCTTCTCGCGGGACGCGGCGCGGCGACCGTCGACTCGGGCTCCAACGGACCGAACGCACTCTCGACGGTGCGCGACATCATTGGCTGGGATCGGTGGGAAGTGCGACCGCAATCGTCCCCTGCGCGTTCGATACCAGGAGCCAGCCGTTGAACGCCGACGCGGTCGAGATCCGCGAGTTCGGAACGACGAACTCGAACGAGCCGCCGACATTGCGCAGGCCTCCGGCGGGATCGAGTCGCTCGACGACGCAGCGGAACTGGTAGCGGATCTTTCCCGTCTCGGCCTCCGGCTGTTGCAGATTGACCTGGAGGATCTGGCTGGATCCATCGGAGGCACGGGCCTCGAGCGCGAGCTGGAATCCCGACTCCCACGCCGTGCCATCCGCTCCCGTGAACTCGCCGGCGGGACCGAGCAGGAACAGCCGATCCTCGGTCGAGAGCAGCAGCGAATCACCGATGCGCGTGTTGCCGAAGTACTGGCGGGCCGTGGCGCCGTCGGGGTACTCGAGCGCCCGCGGGGCACCTGCAAGAAGCGGGATGTAGATGGGTCTTGTGGACCGATCTCGGACGAGAAGTCCACTGCCGACGAGCGACGGCATCTCGGTCTCGATCGTCTCGAGGGCGAACGAGACCATCGAGGGCATGTACTGGCCGTCGGCCTCCTGCGTCCAGCGCTCGACGGCCGTGCGCGTGCCGATGAGCACTTCCCCGAGTTCGGTCGTGAACACCCAGCTGACGTCCGACTGGGATGCGGGCGTGATCGACGCGCGGGTGGAGAGCGTCGTCGCGTCGAGGAGCTTGACGGTGGTCTCGATGCCGCCTGCGGTGGCTCGGCGACCGCCGAGCGCGAGCTGGCCGTGATCGAGGCTCTCGGCGAGGATCTGGTCGAGCACACCGCGATCCAGCTGCGCCGAGGGCCTCTCGTCCTGGTAGGCGATGCGCGCAAGGTCGCCCGTGCGGCTCACGAGAATCAGCGAGCGGTCGTCGCAGACCGGAGAGACCTGCGAGGGGAGTCCGCGGAAACGGGCGGGTCCGGGGAAGCCGCCGGCACGATCCTGCTGAATCTGGAATCCGCCGGGCTCGAGGACGCCTTCCGCGCCCGCCGCCGCGCCGGCTCCCTCGCGCGGCCAGAGTTCCGATCCGATGGGGCTCGCGTAGAGCACGGAGCCATTTGCCGGATCGACGACAAGGGCGCTGTACTCGCCCTTCGGGAGCGTCTGCCAGAGCACGATGCGATCGCGGCTCCAGAGAAGGAGTGGATCGCGGTCATCGAGCCGGAGACGCCACTGCGGGTCGAGCGCGGGGCCTGCAAGTCGGACGAGCGAGCCGTCGAGCGTTCCAAGGACGAGATCCCGGTCGCGCGATTCGCGTGCGGTGTAGCTTTCCTTCACGAGCCGCGCGGGCAGGTCGAAGCCTGCGGTGGCGCGAGGCCCGAGCAATGGCGCCGACTCGGAGCGAAGTTCGGATGGCGACCGGCTGATCCCGCTTGCGTGGAGCAGCGCGTCGATCCGCTGATCCGCGCTGCTCGCGCGCGACTGCAGGCGCTCGGAGCCGTCGCGCACGCCGAGGAGCGGTCGAAGGGCGTCGATGAGATCGGTGCGCGCGGGCGGCAGGAGATTGTCGCGGAGCGCGGCGACGACCATCGCGTGGCGCGCGGCTTCGTCGAGATGGGACGCGGCCGCGAGGGCCTCGACGCATGCTCGGCTGCGCGGGTGCGCGCGGACCTGTACGGCGAGCGGGCCTTGCTGCGGCCGGTCGCCGAGCGCTGCGAACGCCGCGCGCGCTGACGACTCGAGCGTGCCCGCGACATCGCGATCGCGCGAAGCGAGTTGGCCGAGCCGTTGCAGGGCCTCGAGCCGGACCTGCCGCTGGACGGAGCCTTCGGCCACGAGCTGAGCGGAGAGGACGGGGTCGGACGCGAGCTGACGCCAGGAGTCGATCGCCTCCAGCGCGCGACCGTGGTTGCGAAGGTAGTCGCCATGCGACAGCAGGACGCGGACGCGGAGCTGGGGGATCACCGCCACCCGGAACGCCAGCTCGTACGCGGCGTCTCCGAACTCGGGTGCCGCGGCGGCGAGCGTCGAGAGCTTCTCGATCAGCTCGACGCGGAGCGGGCTGTTCCCGTCCGTCGCGGAGAGCGCCCGCTCGGCAGTGCGTCCGGCATCGAGCGCGACCTGCGGACGACCCGTTGCCTGCGCGAGTTCCACGAGCGCGATCGCCGCGGATGGATCCTCGGGCGTGCTGGCGAGCCGTGCGCGCAGCACGGCCTCCGCCTGCTCGGAGGGCATGAGGACGCGCAGCGACTCGTCGCCCGCAACGACGATGCGGTCGTCGAGAAGCAGCGGATTCCCGGGAACGCCGGTCGGTACGCGTGCGGTGACCGCACCCGTCCCGAGGTCGAGCAGGAAGATCTCCTGCGTCGTCGGGATCACGACATAGTCGCCCGCGATGCTCACACGCCCGCGGATGCCGTTGCGGTTGCCCGCCGAGGCGATCGGGGGAGCGATCGACTCCACCGAGTCCGCGTACGACCAGCGGGCCGTGGAGAGGTCGCGCGCGTCGAAGGCCCGCACATCGGTCCCGACGGAGAGGACGATGGGCGTTCCGTCGGAGCGCTGCGACGAAACGAGGTATGTCGGCGCCCCCCACTCGGTGCCAGGTCCGACCGGCCGCGACTCGATGAGCCGGCCCGTCGATGCATCGAGCGAGACGACTTCCTGTTCGTCGGGCGTGATGGCGACGACGAGTCCACCGACGATCGCAGGCGACGAGACCTCCCACGGCTCGGCGAAGAACCGCGGTTCGCGAAGGGGAACCGGGAAACGGCGGAGCCACTCGACGGCGCCGTCGCGGGCCCGAACGGCGGTGATCACACCGAGCGGCGTGGTGTGGACGACGATGCGTCCATCGGTCGCCACGCCGGGCGCCTTGCGCGCGAGCTGGCTGCGCGGGCTCGGGGCGCCGGCGACGGACAGCGCCCAGCGGAGTGCGCCCGTGTCCTCGTCGAGACCGAGCAGCCAGTCGACCTGCTCGAGGCGCTGGGTCGGCTTGCGCGCCGCGACCACGACGACATCCGAGGCGATGACGGGCGTGCCGATCGGATAGAGACCCGCGAGATCCTCGCGGCCGTCGATGCCGTCGGTGAGGACATCCCATCGACGCGCACCGGTCGCGGGATCGAGGCACCACACGCGCGGCGCGCCCGTGCGGCCGCCGCCCGCTCCGTGTCCCTCGAAGGTCACCACGCTGCGTGGCGCGACCGCGAGCGCGTTGAGATCGATGGCCGGCCCCGCGGCGGCGTTCCCACCCGTGCTGCCGATGGCGCGCGTCCAGAGTTCGTCGCGCGAGTCGGCGTCGACCGCGCGGACGCGTCCGCCCTCGGAGATGAAGATCCTGCCCTCGAGCACGCTCGGGACCGAGCACATGAGCGTGGCGTTCGTCTTGTACTGCTCGATCTCGCGCGCCGAACGCGCCATGACGGCGAAGCGCCGGAACAGCGACTCGTCGAGGTCGAGCGACCAGATCTCGCGCCAGGTCTCGTCGGGATCGCCACCGGTGGGCGAACTCGCGAGCGGGGAACGGCCGGAACGCGCGCGATCGGAGCGGCCCGTGCGCTGCGCGGCGTCGCGCGCGGAGCGGCGTTCGAGATCGTCGACCCCGCGCATGGCGTCGATTCGCGCGAGCGCCGCGTCGGCGAGGTCGATGCGTCCGAGGCGCCGCATGCACATCGCCTCGAGGGCGGCGTGGACGAGCGCGGGCGCTCCGTCGAGATCGGGGTGGTCGGTGACGCGCCGCAGCTCGTCCGCAGCCTCGGCCGCACGATCGGAGCGCAGCGCGCGCTCCGCGAGCATGAGGCTCGCGCGAAGACCGGCGGGTGTGAGACGGCGGCGCGACGCGACCGCATCGGGGCCTTCCTCCACGAGCATGCGGTCGGCGGTCCGTCCCTCGAGGTCGCGGAAGCGCGCGAGCACCTCTGGTTCCGACAGCAGGAAACGCTCGGTCTCGTCGGCGACGGAGCGGAAGAGCTCGTCCTTCTCGGCGCCGATGCGCACGACGCGGACGCCGTACTCGTCGAGGAGCTTCCGCGCGATGCGGGCGCTCTCGGCGGGGTTGGCGGCGGCCTGCGCACGGAGGTCGCCGATCAGCGTCTGCGCAGTGGGAGAGTCGGAGATCGCGGGGATGACGGTCTGCTGCGCGAGCGCCGTGCAGGGAACCGGTGCTCCGAGCAGGATGGCGAGCGCGAGAGCCCTTCCCCCGCGGCGCAGGTTCGAGCGCGATGAAGTCCTGTGACGCCGCGATTGCACGCCGCAAGCGTAGCGGGCGCGCGGGCGGGCTGCGCGCCGCGATGCGGGTGTCGCGGGCATCCTGCTACATTTCCCCCCGATGTCCACGCCACGCTCCCCGTTCCGCGCATGGATGCTGCGCGCGCTCGCACCTGCGGGCCTCCTCTCCTGCTGCATGCTGCAAGGCTGTGCGATCGTGCGGCCCGAACTCCGTGCCGCCGGTTGCGCGATCGCGGAGCGCGGACCGCAGACCGCGCAGGTCGACATCACGCTCGAGCTCTCGAACCCGGGCGACACCGAGGTCGAGCTCGTGAACTACGACTACCTCCTGACGCTCGAGGATGGCAGCAGCTACGGCGGACGCTGGGCGGCGCTGCGCGCGCTCCCGCCTCGGCAGACCGTGCAGGCCGTGGTGCCCGCGATCGTGCCCGCGGCAAGCGCGCGGCCCGGCACGCGCTGGTCGGTGCGCGGAACGGCGTCGTACCGCGATCCGCAGTCGTTCGCCAGGATCCTGTACGAGGCCGGAATCCTCAGGACAGAGGCGTCGTTCTCGGGCGATGGCGAGGTGGCCGCCGCGAGCCGGACCGCCGCTTCCGCGACGGAATGACGGTTGGAACGACAGGTCCCGAAACCAGTCGCCGACGCCATCGACCGCCCCCGACATTCCGCGCAGCCGCACCCGACGCCCGAAAGTCAGGCGCGGAAGCCGCGTGGTTTCGCCCCGACTTGAGCCTCGGGCTTACCTGACCCGTTTTCCCTGCCGATGACAGCGTGTCCATCCCGGAGGAACACGCTGTGGCCGAGTCTTCACTTCTCAACGACATCCTGCGCAAGGCGAACGAGTTCGAGGCCTCCGACGTGCATCTCGTGTCGGGGCACGCGCCGATGGTGCGTTCCCACACGATCATGCAGCCTCTCGAGCTTCCGGTCCTCACCGGCGAGGACATGTGGCGCATCCTCGCGGCGGTCACGAACGACCACCAGCGGCGCCACTTCGAGCAGCATCTCGATCTCGACTTCTCGTACGAGATCCCCGGCTTCAAGCGATACCGCGTGAACGCGCACATGCAGCGCGGCATGGTCGGCATGGCGATGCGCGCGATCCGCACGAAGGTTCCGCCGCTCGCGGCGCTGAACCTGCCCGAGGTCATCTCGCGCCTGACCTACCTGCCCCGCGGCCTCGTGCTCGTCACCGGCGACACCGGCTCGGGCAAGTCGACCACGCTCGCGGCCATGATCCAGGCGATGAACGAGCGCTACAAGAAGCACATCATCACGCTCGAGGATCCCGTCGAGTACACCTTCCAGAGCCAGAAGTGCCTCATCGAGCAGCGCGAGCTCGGCGCCGACATGCCGACCTTCGCGAGCGGCCTGAAGCACGCGCTGCGCCAGGATCCCGACATCATCCTCGTCGGCGAAATGCGCGATCTCGAGACCACCGCGCTCGCGATCACCGCGGCCGAGACCGGCCACCTCGTGCTCTCGACCCTGCACACGGTCAACGCGTCGCAGACGGTCGAGCGCATCGTCGACATGTATCCGGCCAACCAGCAGAACCAGATCCGCGCCATGCTCGCGAACACGCTGCAGGCCGTGATCTCGCAGACGCTCTTCCGCCGCGTCGACAAGCCGGGCATGGTGCCCGCGATCGAGGTGATGCTCTGCACGCCCGCCGTGCGCAACATCATCCGCGAGGCGCGCACCTACGAGATCCCGAACGTCATCGAGACCAGCCGCTCGATCGGCATGACCACGCTCGACAACTCGATCGCGGAACTCTACTTCAACGGAATGATCTCCCGCGAGGACGCCATCGCGCAGGCGGCGTACCCCGACAAGCTCGACCGCACCCTGGCGGCCTAAGGACGGACGGAACCCCAGATGCCCATGCAGCACTACCGATTCCAGGCCCGTAACGAGCGAGGCGAACTGACCTCGGGCGTCCTCCAGGCGGAGAGCGTCGCGGAGGCCGCGCAGGCGCTGCGCGCGAGGGGCGACCATGTCGTCCAGCTCGTGCCGATGGCGGCGGCGGGAGAGGACTTCAAGGCCCTCCTCAAGAAGCTCAACTACTCGTCGGGTCCCTCGCAGAAGGACATCCTCGACTTCACCACGCAGCTCGCGGTGATGATCCGCGCCGGCATCTCGATCCGCGCGGCGCTCGAGGGCATCTCCGAGCAGGTGCAGAACCCGAAGTTCCGCAAGATCCTGCTGCAGATCAAGTCGGATGTCGAGAGCGGACGCCAGTTCTCGGAGGCGATCGCACGCCACCCGAAGCTGTTCGGCCCGCTCTACGTGAACATGGTGAAGGCGTCGGAGATGTCGGGTTCGTTCGCGAAGATGCTCGACCGCATCGCCGCGTACCTGACCCAGGAGATCGAGACGCGCAAGATGGTCGTCGGTGCCTCGATCTACCCGGGCATCATCGCGCTCATGGCGATCTCGACCACGGTCTTCCTCCTGACCTTCGTGCTCCCCCGCTTCGCGGGCGTGTTCAAGGGCAAGGAGGAGGCGCTTCCCGCGCCGACCCAGTTCCTCATGGGCCTCTCCGGCTTCATGGTCGAGTGGTGGTGGGCGCTGCTCGCCGGCTCGATCGTCGGCGTGATCGGCTTCTTCGCCTTCATCCGCACCGAGCTCGGCGGCCTCTGGTGGGACCGCTTCAAGATCTCGGCGCCGCTCATCAAGCGCATGTTCCGCGCGCTGTACATCAGCCGCTCGCTCCAGACCATGGGCGAGCTCCTCAACGCGGGCGTGCCCATGCTCGACACCATCGCCATCACCGGCGACATCTCGGGCAACCGCCACTACCGGCGGCTCTGGCGCTCCGTCTACGGCGCGGTGAAGCAGGGCAAGAAGATCCAGTCGCAACTGCAGCGCAGCCCGCTGCTGCCGCGTTCGGTCGTGCAGATGATCAGCGCGGGCGAGGAGTCGGGCAAGCTCGGCGAGGTGCTCGACGAGATCTCGACCTTCTACTCGAAGGCCCTCAAGGACGCGATCAAGGCCGTCACCAGCATGATCGAGCCGATCATGATCGTGGTCATGGGTTCGGTCGTCGGCTTCATCGCCATGGCCATCATCCTGCCGATCTTCAAGATGTCCAGTCTGGTCTCGGGAGGCTGAGGAAGCAACGATGGTCGTTCACCGACGCAACATCCGCTCACCGAGGACGCGCACGGCGCGCAGCGGCTTCACGCTCATCGAGACGGCGCTCGCGACCGTCATCGTGGGCACGGGCGTGCTCGCGATCGTGTCCGCGCACCAGGCGTTCTTCAGGCAGAACGAGTGGTCGACGCACGCGAGCACCGGCCAGCGGCTCGGCAACGAGATCCGCGAGCTGACGCTGCACCTCCCCCGCCACGATCCCGTCACCGGGCTCGCGTACTGGGGCCCCGAGCCGAACGAGTTCGACATCGAGGACTTCGATGACCTCGACGACTTCGACGGCGACGACGGACAGGGCGTCGTCTTCTCCGCGGCGCTCGGCAACGGACCGATCAGCGCGCTCGGCTACCCGCTCACCGGCATGGAAGGCTGGTCGCAGCGCGTGTTCGTCGAGAACGTCGATCCGTACAACCTGACGACCGTGGTCGGAGACGGGGACAGCACGATGGTGCGCGTACGCGTGATCGTCGAGTACCAGGGCGTCGGCGACGACGAGCCGCGCGAGATCACGCGCGTTTCGTGGATCGCGCCCGGCTGACGCCGGCGACGAACGGGCCGCGCATGACGGCGAAGGGTGTGTTCAAGCGAGGCAGAGGAACGGACATGAGGATGTACACGCACAACACGAAGGCACGAACGGTCCAGACCCGCGCACGCCGCGGCGTCGCGAGCGTGCTTGCGATGCTCTTCCTCGTCATCTTCGGCTCGCTCGCCGCGGCCATGGCGATCGTCGCACAGGGCAACCTGCGCACCGCCGACAGCTCGCTCAAGGTCTCCCGCGCGCAGAGCGCGGCCGAGAGCGGACTCGTGTTCGCGCAGCGACGGCTCGAGAAGCAGACCGCGCGGTTCGTGATCGCGAAGGGCGTGGTCGACCCCGAGTTCGCGGAGCGACTCTGGATCGGCAGCTGGATGGGAAGCGACGGCGCCGTGACGGTGCTGCCTGCCGCTGGCTATTCGGCCCCCGACTCGCCGGACGGCGTCGCGGCCGCGGTGCGCGACGCGCATCTCGCGGACGCAAGCAGCTTCGCGCCGAACGCGGAGCACCAGGGTCTGCCCGAGATCCTCCAGGACGGCACGCTCGTCACCGAGCCGATCCGCCTCGAGGCGGGCAACGACCGCCTCTGGTTCCAGCTGATCTACGAGCTGGTGCCCGGCACCTCGAACGTGCGCGTGACGAGCCTCGGCAACGACGGCGACATCCGCCGCACGCTCTCGATGCAGTTCCGCCTCGGAAAGCGCATCGAGTTCGCGGTGATCTCGCCGAACCGCATCATGATCGGGAAGAACGTGCTCGTGGAAGGACCACTCGGCACGCGCTACGGGACCAACGAGGGCGAGCTCACGCCTGAGAACGGCGATCCGCTCGTCATGCGCTCGGACTTCCGCTACCTCAGCGACTCGCTGACGACGAAGATCGACAACCTCGCGAACGCCGTGGCGAACTTCGACATCGACGGCGACGGCCGCCTGCGTCCGTCGCATCCAAGCGAGAGCCAGGGCCTCCAGGGCCTGGGCGTGACCGATGTCGACGGCGACCAGTATGTCGACGACTTCGACTGCTTCCTCTCGGAGTACGACGCGGACGGCGACGGCAACGTCGTGTGGGACATCTCGCGCGCGGCCGCCGCGGGCATTCCGACGAGCACACCCGAGTTCGCGGGCATCGACGACCAGCTCGCGCGGCTCATCGATCTCGCCAAGCCCGACCGCAACGAGGACGGCGTGGTCGACGGCCGCGACATCCGTCTCGGCTGGTCGGATGGCGTGCTCAACGTCTACGACAACTACGCGAAGGTCCAGGGCCGGCTTGTGTTCGGCGTCGAGGAGAGCGCGTGGGAGTCGGTCGCGGGCGAGGACTGGCGCGGCATCGCGCAGGGTCCGGTACGCGCCGATCTCAACGACACGCCCGTCAAGTTCGGCGCCTCGCCCGAGGAACTGCGCGTCGTGACCACCGCGGACTTCGCGGAGAGCGCTTCGTGGTTCTCGACGAGCGTGCAGGACAACTTCACGCAGCAGGCGAATGCAGGCGTCTCGGCGGGTGGCACCTACACCCCCGCCGCCAGCGCGCCGTACGAGGCCGTTCCGTTCGGATCGGTTGCGGCGTACGACTACTACCGTCGTCCGATCTACGAGAACATGACCTTCCGCGACGTGCGCATTCCGAAGGGCACGAACGCGCTCTTCCGCAACTGCCGCTTCGAGGGAACGGTCTACATCGAGACCGAGACCGGCTGCACCGATGTGAACTGGAACTACACCGGCGCGCTCAAGCAGGTGACCTCGGGTGGCTCGACGACCTACGAGCTCGCGTTCCCCGGCATCGAGTCGCAGCTCGGCGGCCAGACCCTGACCGACACGCGCACGATCTCGAACTCGATCCGCTTCGACGGATGCACCTTCCTCGGATCGATCGCGGGCGATACGCCCGGCGAGTACACGCACTGGCGCAACAAGGTCCAGATCACGGGCGCGACGCGCTTCTACGCCGATCCCGAGGACCCCGAGCTCGCACTGCAGCCCGATGGCGCGGAGCTCGCGGCCATCCTCGAGTCGTTCGGCACCGACAAGCTCGACATGCTCCAGCGCAGCTCGATCATGATGCCGGGCTGGTCGATCGATGTCGGCAACTTCTCGAACGAGGTCTCGGCCGATCCCGACCTGACCGCGCGCGTGAAGCTGAAGGGCACGATCATCGCCGGCGTCATGGACATCCGCGGCACGGCCGATGTCCTCGGCACGATGCTGATGACCTTCCGCCCGATCCCGGGCGAGGGCCCGCTCCACTACAACGGCCAGCCCGAGGCGTTCAACACCACGCTCGGCTACTTCGGCACGCTCGACGGCGACGGCGAAGGTGCGCTTCCCGGCGATTCCGGCTTCTCCGGCTTCGGCGAGATCCGCCTGCGCTACGACCCGGACGCGAAGCTGCCGGACGGAATCATGTGGCCGGCATCGATCGATCCGGTCGCCGACAGCTACCGCGAGGGAGGTCGCGCATGAGCCGAACCGCACGCATGAACCGCTCCATCCGCGGCCGCCGCGGCTTCTCACTGCTCGAGATGCTCGTGGCGCTGGGCATCAGCGCCGCCCTGTTGACGGCCACGCTCGTCTCGCTCCACGCGAGCTTCCGCGCGTACCAGTCGACGACCGAGCAGGCCTCGACGCATGTCGTCGGACGCGTGGTCATGCACCGCGTCATGGCGCTCGTGCGCAACGGCATCGGCTTCGGCCCGCTGCCCGAGGATGTCCGCGAGAACTCCGTCGCCACCGACGAGATGACCTTCATGGACGAACTCGAGCGCGAGATCACGCTCCGGCTCGACCGCCCCGCGCGCACGCTGTACATGCAGGTCGACAACGGCACCGAGCAGGTGCTGCTCGAAGGCGTGAGCGGCCCCGCCGCCGAGGACGGCACGCCGTACGGCGCGTTCCAGCTCGAGTATGCGAACGGCACCAGGCTCGTCCGCGCGAGCTTCGACCTGACGGTCGCCGCCGACGACAGCGCGCAGATCGCGATCGAGGGCGACGAGGTCGTTCCGATCCGGCTCGTGGGCTCGACCGCGCCGCGACGCCTGATCTGGTGACGCGCGCCCCTGCGCCTACTCCTCGACCCGCGCGGCCTTCGCCCGCGCCTGAAGTTCCTGCGTGATCTGCATGAGGCGCTGGTGCGTCCCGATGAAGTCGGGGTCGGAGGCCCCTTCTCCCTCGACGACGACCATCGGGTCGCTGGTGTCGTAGGAACCATGCGGCTTCATCAGCCAGCGCTGCCGCCGATCGGTGAGATGGAGTTGCAGGATCTGCCACAGGCGTTCGCGGTGCGCACGGCGCTCCACGGGCGTCGCACACTCGACCCGCGTGTTCAGGTTGCGGTACATCCAGTCGGCGCTGCCGATGAGGAAGTCGCCCTCCTCCGGGTCTTCCTTGCCTCCGGAGAACCAGAAGATGCGGCTGTGCTCGAGGAACCTGCCGACGATTGAGCGCACACGGATGTTCTCGCTGAGTCCCGGCACTCCCGGGCGCAGGCAGCAGAAGCCGCGCACGATGAGGTCGATCTGCACGCCCGCCTGGCTGGCTGCGTAGAGCGCATCCATCACGGCGCGGTCCTCGATCTGGTTCATCTTGGCGATGACGCGGCCCGGGCCGCCCGCCTTGCAGATGGCCATCTCGCGCTCGATGAGCTCGATGAAGCGGCGCTTCATGGTGACTGGCGCGACCAGCAGCCGGTGGTACTCGCGCTGCAGGGAGCGGCCCGTCATGTAGTTGAAGAGGCCGACGAGGTCCTCGGTGATCGCGGGGTTGCACGTGAAGAGCCCGAGGTCCTC
>JBEAQW010000064.1:0-12530 GCA_041163725.1 Planctomycetota bacterium | reverse complement strand
AGGACGCCGATCACGAACGGAAGCCGCGGCGCATCGAGATCGCGCCGGACATCGTGGATGAAGTGCGCGAACACCTCGCTGTAGGCCGCGTAGCCGCCGGGCTTGTCGCGGTTCGGATAGGCACCTCCGTCGACCATGTCGTTCCAGCCCTGGAACCACACGAATCCCGCCAGCTCGTATCCGCGCTCGGGATCATGCCCGGGGACGACGCGCGGAATGTCGGCGAGCACCTTGCGGACATGCTCGATCATCAGGCGGTAGTAGACGCCGGTCGCGGCGTCCTTCTCGGCACGCGCAACCTCGGGATCGACGCCGCGCTTGCGGAAGCCCTCGAGCTCGGATTCGCTGAACTCGTAGCGTCCCGCGCTCGGGGGACGGAAATCGGTGTGCAGGCTCTTCCCGCCCCAGGAGGTCTTGATGAGGAGCACGGGCTCGCCGAGGAGCCGTGCGATCGTGATGCCGAAGCTGAACTCGGGGCCGATCTTCGGGCCGCGCTCCCCCGCGCCGAAGCCGGCGGTGAGCCGGCCGGTCTGCTCGCCATCCGCACAGCCGATCGAGGAGATCCACACCGACTCGCAGGTTCGCGGCGTACCGTCGCCATCGACCATCGCATCGTGGAGCGGCACGAGCCGCGGGTCGAGCTTCATCGCGGGAATCGTGCGCACATGCGCGTGCCCCTGCATGTTGGATTGTCCCGCAAGGATGAAGACCTTGAGTGGCGCGGGCGGAGCAGCGTCCGCGGCGGCCGACGATGCGGGTGCGCACACGAGGAGACACGACGCGATCGCGAGGGCGAAGACGGCGATCCGGTGCATGCGATTTCGAGTCATGGAGTGCTCCTCGCGGAAACCGGCGGTCACGCATCGCGCGCCGGACA
This sequence comes from Planctomycetota bacterium, assembly GCA_041163725.1. GTDB lineage: Bacteria > Planctomycetota > Phycisphaerae > Phycisphaerales > SM1A02 > QWPT01. Next base: position 11,653 of record JBEAQW010000064.1, on the reverse strand, counting down.
GCCGTCCCGCATGGAGCGCATCCTACTTCGGCCTGGCGCTTCGCCAACCCGGGAGCGCACTGGCCTGCCGGAACCAGTCGAGCAGCAGCGCCTCGTCGAGCGCTTCGCCTTCGCGGATGTCGAGATACCGGGTCTTCGGATCCTTGGATGGTCCCGGCGGGACAGGCTTGAGCATCGCACCATCGAAGAACGCGACCTTGACCGAGCGCGTGAGGCAGTGGAAGCCGAGGAACCAGCGGTCGCGCTCGACGCCGTAGAAGGGCGAGTTCCAGCGTACGGCCTTCACCACGCCGGGGCACGCGCGGACGATCAGCCGGTCGAGCGCCCGGCCCACATCCTGCTTCCAGCCAGGCATCGCCGAGAGGTACGCCTCGACGGGCGCGTCGCCGTCGTCCTTCGCGATCTGCGGGTTGCCGCCTGCGAGGAGCTTCGGCGCTGCGGACCGTGCGGGCGCGCGCGAGGATCGCGTGGACTTCGGGGTGTCGGTGCGCTTGCGGGGCATGCGTGGTTCGCGTGGAGCGGATGGTACCCGCCGCGGCTGAACGGTCAGTGTGCCTCGCGCGATGGCGATGCGTCCAGCGCGCGCGCGACGCGCGGGAGGAACACCTCGGAGTACGCCTCGCGGACGAAGTGCAGTCCGTCTGGCAGGTACAGATCGGTTCGCGGCTCGCCCGACGCATCGAAGAGCCCGTCGTTGACATCGACGAACACACGGTTCGGACGCGCCGCGCAGTAGCGCCGCAGCTCGGCGTTCGCCGCGTCGACCACGGCCCACCTCGCCCGCTTCTCGGGGGCCCGGCAGATCGAGACATGCATCACGCGTGCACCCGGCAGCGCGGCCTCGACGCGCTCCGTGAACCGCGCGAGCCGCAGCACGACGCGCTCGGCGGGCTCGCCAGCATTGACATCGTTGCTGCCGCAGTACACGACGACCGTGCGCGGCCTGAACGCGAGGACAAGCGCATCCATGTAGGCGAGCAGCTCCCAGGTGCGCGCGCCGCCGAAGGCATGGTTGACGACGGCAAAGCGTGCGAGGTCGGCCTCGGCATCGGACCAGAGTCGGAAGATGCTGCTCCCGACGAGGAGCGTTCCCCCGTGCGCACGCGGATCCGATGTGGATGCTGCGATGATCGCGTCGACCTCGTCGGCGAAACCAACACGGGCGCCGGGCGGGACCATCGGATCGACGGGCGTCGAGAGGATGTTTACGGGGGTTGCAGCGTGTTCGGCGGCGGTCGAGGGGCTGGTCCGACCCGATCCGAGTGCGCCGCAGGCGGCGAGCATGAGCGCGAGTACGGAAGCGCGTGCCATGCGGGAGAGGAATCGGAAGGCCGGCATCGCGGTGTCGCGCATGCGCGCAGGCTAACGCCCGACGCAGCGGTCGAGCGGATCAACTTCTACCCATAGGAGCGCTTTCGGACCGAAGGAACGGGGTCCCCGTTCCATTCAAGGAGTGCCCCATGTGGAAGTTCGTTCGCCGCGTCCTCGGATTGACCGTCGGCATGTTCGTCGGCGCCTCGGTGAACATGGCCCTGATCTACGCCGGCCACGGGCTGCTTCCGCCTCCGGAGGGAGTCGACATCGCCAGAATCGAGACGATCGACGCGCACCTCGGCGAGTACACACCCATGCAGTTCGCCGTCCCGTTCGTGGCCCATGCGGCCGGTACGCTCATCGGCGCGATCGTCGCGACGATCGTCGGCGGCTACAAGGGCCGCACCGCGGGCATCATCGTCGGCCTGTTCTTCCTCGCCGGCGGCATCATGATGGTCCGGCAGATGCCGAACACGCCTCTTTGGTTCGCAGTGGTCGATCTCGGGTTCGCCTACATCCCGATGGGACTTCTCGGGTGGTGGATCGTGCGCGGTCGCCGCTAGCGGCGTCGCGCGGCGCGTGATGCGATCTGCGCGTGCAGCCCGCACGCTCCGAGCACGAGTCCGGGGGCGCCGAACGCAGCGAACCACGGACCGCTCGCCGGGCGCGCGGCATCGAGGAGCAGGAGCGCGTGGAACCCGCCGAGTCCCGCAAGCGTGATCGCGCCGCCGAGGAGTTCGTATCGCCATGCAACGACCATGCCGAGCGCGACGCCGATCGGGAAGAACGCGATGAGCAGCCACTCGTAGCCGGATGGAGCGGCACCCCCGCTGGTCGCGAACAGCGCGAGCAGCGCGAGGCTCGCGAGGCTCGCCGCGCGCGCGAGCCAGCGTGCGAGACGCACGGGCCACGGGCCTGCGTCTGGTGCGAGGAAGCGTGGCGATCGAACCATCGAACGGGGAGTGTAGATCCGCATGAAACCCGCACTCCCGCAAGGGTCCGATCGTTCGCGGTCGTCATCCACCGCGTGTCCTCGATTATGCGGAACATCCACTGTGCGCACCTTTCGCGCGGTGGAATCGCGGTGTTCGCACCCGTCGGCAGGGCCGGTTCACGGCGATGAACGGCGCGGCCCGCCCTCACCGCCCCGAGAGGCCGCATCTTCTCGGAGTCCCTGCGCCGGGATGGGGAACGCACCCCATGCATCGTGTGCGACGGCGCAATCACGGACGAGTCCGTCGAGTACATGGGGTGAAGACACCACATTGAATCGATTGACTCGAAGTCACTTGCAGCAATGCGTGAATGGGGTGCTTACGGATTAGGTTCTCTCCTGAGTTCGCCGCATGCGTGTGCGGCAATGATCCCAGCGTCCGGCGCGAAATCGCATGCTCGGGCGAAGTCCAAACGAACAGGGTGCATCAATGCCTTCAGTTTCCGCCCGTGTGTCCAAGATCGCAGTCACCGGGACCGCGCTCCTCGCGCTTCCCTCGATTGCTCTGGCAGGCCCGACCTGGGATGTCGACTACACCGAGGACGCCAAGCAATCCGCGGGCGATGCCCAGATCATCACGCACGGCCTGTCGCCCTACATCAACATCTTCGGACGGTTGAGCGGATACGGCTTCACGGGCGATGCCGACTTCGTGGACATGTACCAGGTCGAGATCACCTCGCAGACGCTCGTGAGCATCTCGACCGCAGGCGGCTTGCTCGGCGGCTCCGCCAACTTCAACACCCAGCTCTTCATCTTCAAGCGCAAGGGTGGCAACGGCAACAATGTCCGCGCCGTGGCGATGCGCGCCAACAACGATGCAGCCTGGGGCAATCTCGGCTCGCGCATCGGCGACGAGTTCGACCCGACCAGCGACTACACCGTCCTATCGCCGGGCTTCTACTACCTCGCGATCACCGGGGTGGGAACGACCGCCATCGATGACGAGGGCTCCGCGATCTGGAGCGATCTGACGAGCCCGGGACTGACCGTCGCCGGCAACGAGGTGCATTTGGGCAACTGGGCAGGCCAGGGAGAGGTGGGCGAGTACCACATCCGCCTGCACGCGCTCGGTGGCAACGCCATTCCCGCGCCGGGCTCGCTCGCGCTGCTCGCACTCGCCGCGGGCGTCAGGCGCCGCCGTCGCTAGAAACGCCGAGTTCCTCCTCAAGCGATTCCATCAACTCGAGCGCGGCCCGTGCGGAACGGGCCGCGTCTCCTTTTCGCAGCTGGAGGATCGCGTAGGAGCGCCGCGCGTAGTCGAGCGCCGCGTCGAGGTTGCCAAGGCGCTTCTCGGCGCGCGCAAGACTGAACAGGGTGCGGCCGATGCGGAAGTCGTCCGGCGAGACGAACGGCGTCAGCGCGTCGAGCGTCGCGCGCAGCTCACGGGCCGCACCGACATGGTCGCCTGTCGCGGCGAAGAGCACGGCGCGACCGTTCAGGATCGCCGCGCGGGCGACCGCCGCATCGCCGGACGGCGCGAACGAGGCCGATTGCTCGAGCGCGAAGTCGAGGAGTTCCTGCGCTTCCTCGAACCGCTTCTGCTCGCGGAGCACCGAAGCAAGCTGGCGCGCGGTGTCGACCGTATCGACCGCATTCGCGCCGAGGGCCCCCATCCGGAGCGCGAGGCTCTCGCGGTAGGCCTTCTCGGAGTTCGCGAAATCGCGCTCGGCGAAGCGAAGCCGCGCGAGCGCGTGCAGCGCCGACGCGAACCGCTCGTCCGACACGGTCCCCTTGCGATGCCCCTCCGCCTGGATCTCGTAGGCGCGGAAGATGGTGGCGCCGGCGCGGAGTGAATCGTCGAATCCGAGCTGGATCAGGCCGAGCGCCTGGAGGATCTCGGCGAGCAGCTCGGGCTCGGACTGGAGTTCGCTCCGGACCTGCCGCTCGACGAGCACCATGAAGTCCGCGACATTCATCGTGCTCGAACCCTCGCCCCCCTCGGGATCGGCGGTCTCGAGCGCGTTGCGGAAGCTCGCGTAGGCGCGCTCGACCCGCTCGCGCTCCGCCTCGGCGCGGATCCGCTCCGACTCGGCGTTGCTGAATGCGACCGCGAGCGCGATCCCGGAGGCGATGACGGTCAGCAGCAGGATCGCTGCCATCGACGAGAGCACCCAGTACCGCCGGATGTTCTTCCACGCCACATACGCGACGCTGTCCTCGCGCGCCAGGATGGGACGACCATCGAGCGCGCGGGCGAGGTCCTCCGCGAGCGCGGAGGCCGTTTCGTAGCGGCGCATCGGATCGGGCGCGAGGAGGCGGAGCAGGATCACCTCGAGGTCGCGGTCGATGCGCACCCCCTGCTTCGCCGCCGTCTCGCGCGGCTTCGGGAACACGCCCCTCGACTTCCGGTCGACGAGATCACCGAGCGACTTGCAGCCCGCGAACGGCGGCTCGCCCACGAGGCATTCGTAGAGGATCACGCCGAGGGCGTAGAGGTCGCAACGCGAGTCGACGGCGGACGCGTCCTCGGTGAGTTGCTCCGGAGCGGCGTAGGCGTAGGTGCCGACGAATTCGCCCTGCTGGGTCGAGGTCGAGCGCGCATCGGCCCGCTCACCGCCCGTGCTCGCGCGCGCAAGACCGAAGTCGAGCACGCGAGGCACCCCGTCGCCATCGACGAGGATGTTGCCCGGCTTGAGATCGCGGTGGATCACACCGCGCCGATGCGCGTAGGCGACTGCATCGGCGATGCGCCGGAAGAGTGCGGCGAGGTGCCGCGGAGTCGGCGAGGTGCGCCGGACGAACTCGTCGAGGCGCTCGCCGTCGACATACTCCATCGCGAACCATGGTTCACCCTGGCTCGAGACGCCGCTCTCGTACAGGGTGACGATCGACGGATGCCGCAGCGCCGCGACGACCTCGACCTCGCGTTCGAAGCGGATGCGCTGCGTGCTGGTGGCGAATCGCCCGCCGATCAGCATCTTCACCGCGCAGCGGCGGCGCGTCGCGATCTGCTTCGCGAGGAACACCACGCCCTGTCCGCCGCGGTGGATCTCCCCGTCGAGCCGGTAGCCGGGAATGAGTGCGTGGCCCTCGACGCCGGTCGCAGTCGCGGGCACCGGAACCTGACGACCTGCCGACGACCCCGAGCCACTGCCGGTGCGCGAGAGCTCCCGCTGCAGCCGGATATGGCCGACCTTGCGATCGACCGCGACCTTGCACTGCGGACAGAGGAGGACATGCGCCAGCGCCATCTCATCGAGCGGAATGGATGGATCGGTGCGCGCGGCCGCGACGCGATCGAGCGCCTCGAGAGACAACTCCCCGCATCCGCGGGATGCTTCCGACGGAGTTTCCTCGTCGTCCGGGCTCACGGAACGGATGATACAGCGGAACCTCGCGCGCACCGCTCGAGAATGCTCGCGGCGAGCATCACACCGTTGATATCGCGGTGGGAGTTCCAGATCTCGGACGCCTGCGCATCGGATCGAAGCCAGAGCGACTCGATCTGGGCGGCCATTCGCTCGAGCGGCTCCATCGCCTCGAGGCGCGCGCGGAGCGCCGCCAGCGATGCGGGCGAGCCGAAGCGCTGGGGGTGCGCCGAGATCGCGCTCCGTACGCCCGCGATCGAGCGGATTCCGGTCGAGAGTCCGAGTTCCCGAAAGGCGAGCCGCACCTCGATCGGTCGGGAGAGGAACGGACTCGACGCCAGCACATCGATGCCGCGATGGGCGTCCGCAAGCAGCGTGTGCAGCAGCGCGTCGACGCTTGCATCGCCCTCGCCCACGAGCGACGCGATCGTCGCCGACGCCTCGAGCAGCCCCCCGATCCCGAGCGGGTCGGTCGTGCCCCACGGTCCGCCGCGTGCCGTCATCGCGCGAAGCTGCTCGATCTCGGCATCGACCGCGAGCCCGCTCGCTGCGATGGATGCGCGCGCCAGCGGATCGAGGCGGAGCCGCCGATGCACCGCCCTTGCCGTCAGCAGCGACACGAACCCGTCGAGGGGATCGTGGTGCCCGACCGATCGGACGAGCGGACGCGAGAGATCGATGCTCATCTTCCAGTGCAGGTGCGGCGTACCGCCCGCCGGCGGTACGAAGGCGAACGCCCGCAGCGCCACCCGCCCCAGTTCGGCGGAATGCAGGTTCCATGTGGGATCGTGCGTCGCGACGGCGAGCGTGGTCAGCGCCTGCATCCAGCGCGTGAGGTAGTGGAAGTACTGGCCGTCGCGCTCCCACTCGAGCCGTTCATCGAGCGGTTCGTCGGCAAGCCGCTCGCGCAAGGGCTTGCCGATCCGCAGTCCGCCGGCGGTCGGGCGTCGTGCGCCCTCCTCCTCGGAAAGACCGCTGAGCCAACCCTTCCGCGGGCTGTCGGGCCGATGGCGGCCGAGTACCCCGTGCACGAGTCCGGCGAGCGTCACCGCATCGGAGAGCCACGACTCGCTGCCGGTGGCACGATGGAGCCCGACGAACGCGCGCACTGCGAACGCATCGGTCCAGAGATACCTGCGTCGCGGATCGCCACCGCCGCGCAGTCCGGTGCGCTCGGCGAACGACTCCATGAGGTCGGTGGCGTCGGTGACTGGATCCTGCTGCATCGGCCTTCCCTTCGCGAGCAGCATGGGATCGGCGCGAGCCAGGATCGACGGGGTGATCTCCGCGATTCAGCCGCGCGGCGCGAGCGGCTCGTCGGTCTCGATCCAGAGCCCTCGGAACAACTCCACGAAGTCGGCGAGCGGCATCTCCATGATCCCCGCCTTGCACGCATAGCCGTTCTCGCGGCCCTCTGGGCCCTTCGGCGTGAAGGTGTTCCACCACGGATTCCACAGGATGACGACATCGCGCTCGGCGTCGAAACCGAAGATCCCGAGCGCGTGGTTCGGGGGAATCTTCCCCGCAGGCTCGCGCGGAGTTCCCGCGCCCATCGCCGCCTTGCGCGCGACACCGTCGACGAGCGCCGCGCGGACCTTGTCGATCGGCGTGCGCCCCTCGAGCCGCCACACGCGCACCTTGTGGCCGGTCCAGCGCTGCAGCATGCGCGCGCCGCTGCCGCCGTTGACGCGCAGGCTCTCGGCCTCGATCTCCTGCTTGCGCGCGTTCGTCTCGCCGAGCAGCGTGCCCATCGCCTCCTTCACGATCGGAAGCCATAGGCCATCGCGCAGGGTCGCGGCGGAGTTCACCGCGAGGAGTTCCGTGGTGGTCGGGGTGAACACCTCGACCGTCTCGCCGGAAGCGAAGCGCACGCGCCAGCGGTTCTCACCCGCGGGTTCGATCGCGGTGCGCACGAGTTCGGGTCGATGTCGCACGATCCAGCCCGTGCTCGCGAGGAGCCAGCAGTCGCCCTCGCGCGCCTGACGGACGGCGCCGAAGCTCGGCTCGCCCTGCGCCCACAGTTCGGTGGGAAGGAAACGCGCCTTCTGTCGGTTCTGACGGTAGCTCGAGAGGAGTGCGCGCCACAGCGCCTCGTCGCCGCCCTCTTCGACCGGCGCAAGGCGCGAACGCTCGATCGCCTCGATCGATTCGCGGGTTCGAAGCCGGTTCAACTGCTGGATGAGCGAGGCGACGACGGCAGCCTCCTCGCCACGCACCGATGCATCAGCCGCTTCGTCATCGAGGTCGTCGGCCGAGATGCGTTCGGCGCCGTGGGTCCAGTGGTCCCACCGTGCATCGACGATCGTGCGGAGGCGCGCACTGTCGCGTGCGGCGGCCTCGGCCGCGGTGATGCGGCGGTTCGGTTCGGCGGCTTTCTCAGGCCCGGCGGTGACGACCGTTGCCTCGGCGGGCGTGGAAGCGGCGACGACCGCGCGCTCCGTCTTCGCTGCTGGCGTGCCGACGCAGCCGACGAGTGCGGCGAGGCCCAGGGACATGAGGCCCAGGGACATGAGGCCCCGGGACATGAGGCCCAGGGACGTGCGGCCAAGCTGGGCAATACTCCGTGCAGCGGAGGCGATTCCGGCGGGGACGCGTGTGTCTGCGACTCGGGAGCGGGCCGTCATGGCGGGAAGCGTAGCCGAATCACAGCACTCAGCGTTCGCCGCCGCGCGCCGCCGCCACCTTCGACTGCATCCCGCCGAGGGAAGGAATGTCGGCGAGCGCCGGCTCGATCTCGACCTCGAACGCGTTGTTCATGAGCGCGAAGAGGACATACTGCGAGACAAGCGCGATCAGATCGACGAGATCACGCCCATCGAGGTGACGCGCGTGTGCATCCCATGCCGCACGACGGATGGTGCGCTTCTCGACGAGTTCGTCGGTGAGCGCGAGCAGCGCCTGCTCGCGGTCCGATCCGAAGGCATCGCCATCGCCTGCATGCACCGCGGCGATCTCGGCTTCGGAGATGCCGAACTCCCGCGCGACGGGCACATGGTGCTTCCAGACATAGTTGGATCCATAGAGGCACGCCATGCGCAGGATCACGAGCTCCTGCTCGCGCACGGTGAGCGAGAAGCGCGACTTGCAGCTCACCCAGTACTCGAGGAACGGGCCGAAGGTCTCGGGGTCGTGCGCGATCGTGCCGAGCACATTGCGCGGAAAGCCCGCGCCCTTGAGTCCGTCGCCCGGGATGCGCGCGAGGGTGGCGAGCCAGTCGGCGTGGAACTCCGTGCTCGGAATCGGCGCGATGCGCGCATGCGGTTCGTTCGGGTGCTCGAGTCGGTGGGTGGACGGGTGGTCGGGGGCTGTGGCGATCATGTCGGTTCTCCTCAGTCGTGTGCGGCGATCCAGCCGCGGAAACGCGTGGCGAGCGCCGAGATCGGCGCGTCGGGCCGCGTGGCGCGGACGCGGGGATGGCGGAAGCTGCCCGGCTCGTCGGGGCGGGTCTCGACGATGCGCGCGAGATCGCCGTGCATCGCGGAGAGCGGCACGCTCTCGCTCGTGCCGACCGATGCGCCGACGCCATTGTCGAGGATGTACCAGTGCAGGTTCGGCGGATAGTCGGCGGCGAGCTGGTCCTTCATCGCACTCATGAGCGCGTTCTGATCGCCGTCGACGACGACGATCTCGAGATCCGGGCGCGCCTTGGCGAGCCCCCACCCGATCGCCAGCGTTCCGCCCATGTATCCGATGTTGTAGAGGCAGCGCGGAGCGTCGACGAGCGCGCGTGCGGCGCGCGAGGTGTAGCCGTTGCAGAAGAGGAGCGCGGCGTCCGGGTGGAGCGCAGCGATTCCGCGGATCGCCTCGTCGCGCGAGAGCGGCGTCGACGAGCGCAGCGACGAATCGAGCGAGTCGGCTCCCTTGGTTGCGCGACGGATGGATCGCGGCCTGGTCCCGCACGCGGGCGCTGGATGCCAGCACGGCACGATCGTGCGACGGAAGCCCGCGTCGGCGACCTTCACCACGCCGATCCCCCCGTGCCGTGCCGCGGCGATCGAACGGCGCGTCTCCTCGAGCAGCGCGCGGCCCGAACGCTCGCCGCACACGGTCCCGTGTTCGCCGAACACCGCGTCGCAGAATGCGTCGGTCCGTCGGCCGATCGCCTGATGCGGCTCGCTGTCATCGTGCGTCGTGGCGCCGCGGTAGGTGACCATGACGGCCATTGGAATGCCGTAGACCTCGGGGTCGGCGAAGGAAATGAACCCGTCACCGGCGTTCGGCAGGCCGGAGTTCTGCATGTGGACGAGCGCGGGCCGGCCCGTCGCGAGGTAGAAGCCACCGGCGATGCCGGCGAGGTTGCCCTCGTGGCCGGTCATGACCAGACGCATGCGTCCCTCCGCGTGCGCATCGGCGGCGAGCGAATGGAAGGTGTCGGTGATCGAGCAGGGAACCGAGACGAGATCGGTGATCCCGGCCTCGAGGTACGCGTCGAGCAGCGCACGGTCGGTGCAGGTCGCGGGTGCGATGCGGGCTTGATGGGGCGCTCCCCGGGTGGGAACGCACAGGGCGGTTCGATTCGACATGACGGACTCCTCTGGACGCGGAACGGGCGTCCTCGGGTTTCCGCGGTGGACCGACCTGTCTCGCAGTTCGCCCCGCGATTTCGTGAACTTTGGCCTTTCGGAAGGACCGGCACGGCACCGTGGCCGCGAGGGCCTCGAACGCGGGTGCACAGCGATCGGCCCAGCGAGGACGGCCGATCGACGGGATGCCTGCCTACTCTCTCGCCGACATGCTCCACCCCTGCCCGATCCTCGGCCGCGACTCGACAACGACTCCGACCCGGTTTTCGCGGGGGCAGTGGACGCTTGTCCGCTGCGTCGAGACGGGATTCGTCTTCCTACCCGACCCGCCTGCGTACGACGCGCTCGCGGGCGAGCATGCATGGGAATCGACCTTCGCCGCCGAGCGCGCGCGCCGCAGGCGCGAGGATCCCGTCTTCACCGGACTCGGCGCATGGATCAACCGTTCCCGCCGACGCCTGTTCCGGAGCCGCAATCCGTTCGCCGCAATCGTCGGCGCACGCCTCGCGCGGTCCAACCGCGCATCGCCGGCATGCATCGTGGATGTCGGCTGCTCGCACGCCGCGTTCACACGCGCCATCGCCGAGCGACTCGGTGCGCGCGGCTTCGCCGTGCGCATGACCGGGATCGAGGTGTCGCCTGCCCTCGCGGCGGCGGCGCGGGAGACGCTCGGTCCGATCGGTGGCGCGGTGGTCGAGGCGAGTGCGCTGGAGGGGCTCCGCTCGCTCGAGTCGGAGTCCGTCACCGCCATCCTCATGTCCTCGTTCCTCGAGCACGAGGCGCAGCCGCTCGAGCTGCTGCATGAGGCGCGTCGATGCATGCGCCCCGGCGGATTCGTCGTGGTGAAGGTCCCGAACTTCGCGTGCTGGAACCGTCTGCTGCGCGGAGCACGGTGGTGTGGATTCCGCTATCCCGACCATGTCAACTACTTCACGCCGCGCACGCTCGGAATCCTCGCCGAACGCGCGAGCCTTCGCTTCGAGCAAGGACCGCTCGACCGCTTCCCGCTGAGCGACAACATGTACGCGGTGCTCTCACGGCGCGAAGTGGACTGAAGCGGATCCGTCGTGAGATCACGGTGACGCAGGCGGCTGCGGATCGGAAGATCCTCCGTCCAGCGGAGCCCCATCCCCGGTCATCCGAACAGGAAGGCGCCGCGCCGCAGTATTCTGCGGCCCGGACGCATCATGACCGAACCGCTCACCGACCCGACGACCTCCCCACTCGTCGCCTACCCCGTCAACGACTTCGGCCCCGCCATGAAGGGCATGGTCATCGGCGGGCTGGGCATCTTCCATGTCTTCCTCGCCCAGTTCGCGATCGGCGGCGGGATGCTCATGACCTACTTCCAGTGGCTCGCCGGCCGCGGCGACGGTGCCGCTCGTCGGGTCCTGGATTCGTACTTCCGCACGCTCGTCCTCGTGTCCTTCGTGACCGGCGCGCTGACGGGCGTGGCGATGTGGTTCACGAGCATCCAGGTCTCGCCCGGGACGATCGGCCGCATGGTCGAT
>JBEAQW010000063.1:0-21729 GCA_041163725.1 Planctomycetota bacterium | reverse complement strand
GCGTGGAACTCAGCCAGTTCCTCGCGGTTCTCTGCATCATCGGCATCGTGTATGCCGCGCTCATCTGCTGGGTCCAGCACGACGCGAAGAAGCTCGTGGCGTACAGCTCGGTGAGCCACCTTGGCTTCTGCATGCTCGGTCTCTTCTCGCTGAACTCGATCGGTGCGACCGGTTCGGTCATGTACATGATCAACCACGGCCTCTCGACCGGAGCGCTCTTCCTCTGCATCGGCATGATCTACGAGCGCTACCACACCAAGGACATGGACCAGCTCGGCGGACTCTTCCGCCGCATGCCGGTCTGGTCGTTCTTCATGGTGTTCTTCACGCTCGCGAGCCTCGGACTCCCCGGCCTGAATGGATTCATCGGCGAGTTCCTCTGCCTCATGGGCTGCTACACCGCGGAGCCGAACTCGGTCGCGGGTTTCCCGGGCCTTCTCGGCCCGTGGTACGCGCTCGTGGCCGGATCGGGACTGGTCCTCGCCGCCATGTACCTGCTCATCATGCTCGGCAAGCTCGTGTGGGGACCGCTCCGCGAGCCCCACGGCGATGGTCACGGCGCGGGCCATGGTCATGGCCACCGCGATGGCGAACTGCCCGCCGACCTGAGCGCTCGTGAGATCGGCATTCTCGTCCCGCTCGCGCTCGTCTGCCTCGTGATCGGGTTCTATCCGAAGCCGATGCTCGAGGCGATCGCCCCGAGCGTCGAGAACACGCTCCGCCCCTATCCCGCACTTGTCGCGGAGTACGCGGCCAACGGAACGCTCCTCCCGAGAGCGAGCGAGTCCGCCGGTGAATCCAACCCTGCCCAGGCGCCGGTCATCGCCCCCGCCTCGCTCCGCATTCCGTGACTTCTCCCATGCCACACCTTCACACCGTCTCCGTGCTCGCTGATGCGGCGAACATGTCGGCCAAGCTGACCTTGATCGCACCGGAGATCCTGCTTTTCGTCGGCAGCGTCGTCGTCGCCGTCCTCGGCCTCGCTCGCAGCGCTTCCGTGCGGCGGGCCGTACCCCTGGTGACCGCCCTCTTCCTCGCGGGATCCGTGGGTCTCACCGCCTGGGTCTACCGCGGCAACGCCGTTTCCGAAAGCGGACTGATGCTCGGAGGCCTCGGCGCCTACTCGAAGGCGCTCATCGCCATCGTCGGCATCCTGCTCGTGATGGTGGCCGGCCCCTCCATCGACCGCAGGCTGGAACAGGCGTTCGACTCCGGCCGCGCCGCATTCGATCCGATCCGCGTCATGCGCGGCGAGTTCTTTGCATTCTTCCTTCTCTCGATCGCAGGGACGATGCTCCTCGCGAGCTCCAGCGACCTGATCTGGATGTTCCTCGCGCTCGAACTGGCGAGCCTGCCGACCTATGTGATGGTCGCCGTGAGCCGCGGAACGCGGCGCGCGCAGGAGGCCGCGGTCAAGTACTTCTTCCTCGGCGCGCTTTCCGCGGCGACCTTCCTCTACGGGTTCGCGCTGCTCTACGGCGCGACCGGCTCGCTCGAGCTCGGCGTCATCCGCGAGGTGCTCGCGGCACAGGCCGCCGATGGCGGTATCTCGACGATGGCGATGCTCGGCGCGGTCCTGGCGATCATCGGCATCGGGTTCAAGCTCGCCGCCGTTCCGATGCACTTCTACGCGCCCGACGTGTACGAGGGCGCGAGCTCGGCGACCACCGCCTTCCTCGGATTCATGCCGAAGATCGCCGGCGTGCTCGCGCTGATCGTCCTGCTCTCCGCCATCGGATATGGAGGCCACTCGTTCGAGGCCAATGGCACCGTTCAGGATGTCCGTGGACTTCCGATGCCCATCACCGGAACGCTGTGGATGATCGCCGTCCTGACGATGGTGCTGGGGAATGTGGGCGCGCTGCTGCAGCGGAATGTGAAGCGCATGCTCGCCTACAGCTCGATGGCGCAGTCGGGCTACCTCATCATCGGTCTCATCGCCGGACCGGAAGCCGGGTTCAACGCGGTGCTGTTCTACCTGCTTGGGTACGGTGTGACGAACACGGCGATGTTCGCGGTACTCGCGTCGCTCGAGCGCAACGGCGAGGATGTCGAGACCCTCGACGACCTCTCGGGCCTCCGCACGCGTCACCCGGTCCTCGCCTGGATGCTCGCAGCGTCCGCGATCAGCCTGATCGGCATGCCGCCGCTCATCGGATTCTTCGGCAAGCTCGCACTGTTCGCCTCCGCGATCGAGGCGGGACAGACGGTCCTCGTGATCATCGCGGCGGTCAACAGCGCCATCAGCGCGTTCTACTACCTTCAGCTTGTGGCCGTTCCCATGCTCGGTCAGCCGAACGCGCGCACCGAATCGGTGCACGCCATTCCGAGTGCCTGGCCCCGATTCGCCGCGATTCTCTGCGGCATCGGCGTCATCGTCCTCCCGCTTGGCCTCTCGAAGCTCGTGGAGGCGGCCGTCGCGAACCCGCAGGCGACCAGCACGGAAACGGTCGCGCTGTCCGAGTAATCCCGCGCCCGTCTCGGGTGCCTCTCGGACGCCCGGCGCTCACTTGGCCACCCGGCGCCAAATGCCGTGCGGAATGAAAGTCGGCCTGCCCCTTTACGGCCCCGCCGAAGTCGGTATACTCCTCGACCCGTGTGCGACCGTAGCTCAATTGGATAGAGCACGAGCCTACGAAGCTCGGGGTTGCAGGTTCGATTCCTGCCGGTCGCGCTTCGAGCGCCCCGCCTCTCGCGGGGCGTTTCGCTTTTTCAACGGGAACCAGCGGCGACTTGACCGCGAGGGTCTGCAGGCGGCTTCCCCACCGGACGGAGTTCGACGGCGCCCGGCGGGAATGCCGTTGCGATTCCCTACCGCGCCGTTGGGATTGAATCTGGATCCGCCTACTGCGCACTGCGGCCGGGCTTGATGGCGCACAGTCGGCCCAGCACGCGCTTCGGTCCTGTGAGCAGGCAGCGAAGCGAGATCAGCACGGTCCCCAGGCGGAGAGAAGCAGTGCGATGTCCGGTGCGTTCACGACGCCGTCTCCGTTGAGGTCGCCCGGCCCCAGCAGCCCCCAGTCGGTGAGAAGGATCGTGAGGTCCGGCGCGTCGACCAGTCCATTCCCGTTCAGATCCGCGATGCACGCCGGCGCGGGACGCTCGTAGGCGCCTCGATCGACGATCGGTGCGATGCCGACCCCCGTGTTCGGCACATTCGGATCGTCGGCGAACCGGGGCAATCGGTCGAGATCGGTGTTCACCCCCGTCGGAACGAGGGAGTTGTTGCCGCTATCGATCGCAGGCGATCCCGCCGCGAGATGCAGATCACCCGCGGCAAGATCGACGAAGAGCGGATTGGACGAGAGGTTCGCGGTCCCCGCATATCCCCCCTGCACGATCGAGTAGCTCACGCTCGTCGTACCGCCTGAATTGGTGATCTGGTTCGCGAGCGTCGTTCCACCGGGTCCGGTGTTGCCCCAGAGGATGCTGTTTCCGATCGAGGAACTTCCACCCGTGTTGATGATGCAGCCGGCGAGAATGGACGCCGAGTTCTCGACGAAGGTGGTGTTCCGGATGGTCGCGCTGCTCGAGACGCCGATCCAGAGCGCGCCACCGCCGTTCGCACCCGTCGCGCTATTGCCGCGAAACAGGCAGTTGGTGTACTTGGTGAGTGATCCGCCGTAGCTCTCGCATGCGCCCGCGCGCCCCGCCGTGTTCCCGATGAACACGCAGCGCTCGTAGGTGCCGACGACATTGTTCATGTCGACCGCGCCGCCGAACGACCCGCCGATGTTCGATTCAAATCGGCAATCGATGAAGGTCACCGTCGCGTTGAAGGCGTAGGCGGCGCCACCCCCGAAGGTGCAGCGGTTGCGGCGGAAGGTGCAGTTGCGCACCGTGGGCGAACTTCCCGCGCCGATCACGAGGATGCCCGCACCCTTGTCCGAGTCGGCCGGCGAAGCGGAGTTCGCATACCCACCCTCGATGATGAGCCCGTCGAGCAACGCACCCGAACCTGCCCCGCTCGCGACGAAGAGGTGGTAGCTGTTGTCGTTGATGTTGGTCCCGTTGGCGTCGTTTCCGAGCAGATCGCCGCTCACGACGGTCGCATTGGCCAGGGCATCCCGCTGGTCGCGCAGCCGTTCGTTGCCGACGAATCCTCCGTACACGGCGACGCCGCTCCGAAGCGTGTGTGTGGCGAGACGGCTGTTCGATGTGGTGGGTCGGTAGATCCCGCTCGCAACCCAGATCTCATCGCCCGACGCGCTTGCCTGCATGGCACGAGCGAGCGCATCCTTCCCGCGGTAGGCGTCGGCCCACGAGGCGCCCGAGTTCGCGCCGGTCGCCAGATCGGCGTTCACGAACAGCACCGCGCCGAAGGCGGGCGCCGAGAATGCGGCAGCGAGGACGCACGAGGCGAAGGTCCATCCAGGGCGGGAGTAGAGGCAAAGCATGGCAGCCGAAGGAATCTAACGCGAAGCACCGTCGGTTCATTCGGAATCCGTTCCGGATCTGGCTTTCACGCATAGGGTTCGGCCTCGGACGGCCCGAGAATCGTCCACGCGACCGCGATCCGAGCGACCCTCACCATGATTCATCCGAAACAGCATCACCCCGGACGCGATCCGCTTCCCGCGACGCGGGTCGGCGGGCCCGATGGCTTCGGAGTGTCCGACGCGGATGGATCCCCTGTCGGAAGGGCGGGTGAGCCCGGGCACCCAGCCGGTGACGGCGAACCACTCTTCCCCGATCCCAAGCGTCGGCTCTCCGCACTCGCCCGCGGCATCGCGCTCGTGTCGGGGGTGGTGCTCGTCATCCTTGGCATCATTCTCGGGATTCTCCCGGTGGTTCCCGGCTTTCCGCTGATCGCGCTCGGCGTGCTTCTGCTCGTCGCGTCGAGCGAGAGCACGCGGCGCGCGTTGAATGCGGGTGAACGGCGGCTACCGGGCCGCGTTCGAGGGCTCCTGCGCCGCATCGTCCGTTCGCGCGCGGGTGGCGCCCGCCGATAGATTGTGCGCATGGAGCCGACCGAGCGCAATCCATCATGGCAGATCGACCCGGCCACGCGGGAACCTTCCGCCATCGACCAGGATGCGGAGCTCGATCCGGTCGATCGAGCCTGGCAGCGCTCGCGATACGCGGGCGGCTCCCTCGTCTTCGGTGCGATCGGAATCCTCGCAAGCCCGATCCTGCTTGGACTCGTCCTCGGCCCGATCGGTATGCGAATGGGCCTTGATCTCTGGCGAAGCGGCACGCGGCGGGCACTGGTCGCCGCGGGAATCGCGGCGAGTCTCGCAGCCACGGCGCTGAGCATGGCGGCGGCGCTCGCCTGGGGTTCACTGCTCTCGTCCATCCTGCTCGGTCGGGATGCCATGCGCGAGACCGAGCGATGGCGAGGACGCCAGCTCGATTCGGCCCTGATCGAAATCCGCGAGGGCGGCGTTGATGTGTCCCGCCCGCTTCGACCCACTGCTCCGAGCGGCCGCCTGGTGCTCCTCGTGGTGGAGATCGACACCGCACCCTGCCGGCAGGCGCTCGAGGCAATCGCTGATCTCCTTCCGATGCATCCCGACGCCGAGTTCGTGGTGTTCGCTCCCTCCGCGTCGGACGAGTCGCTCGCGCGATTCCTCTCCACGCTGCCCGCCTTCCGATCCGCACTACCCGGATATGCCGGCGCAACGCCGCTTCCCCAGCCGCTCGACGGCATCGCTGCGTTCCCGACCACCATCGTCATCGACGGCGAGGGCGTCATCGAGGCAGCCGTCGTCGGCGCAAGGACGAAGGACGACTGGAGCCGACTGCTCGGCGGCGCGCGAAGCGCCGAGGCCGCGGGTGGAGAACTCGAGCAGCTCGAGGCCACGCCCGACTGACATTCACTCCTCGACGGGCCACACCATTTCACAGCACCGGATCCGCGGGCCGAGGTGACACCTGCACGAGGTGTTGCCTCCGAGCGCTTGTCGGCCGACAATCGCGTCATGGCGCGGATTCCCCGGCTTCCTCGAAAGGTTCGATCCCCGCGCGGGGTCATCGTCGGGGTCGATGTCGAGACTGCCTGTCCGAGTCCGGGTGCGATCTGCTCGATCGGCATCGCGGTCGTCGCAAACGGTTCCGTCGTGCAGGCCCGCCAGTGGTTCACCGATCCCCGCACGCGTTTCGATCCGAGATTCATCGACATCCACGGGATCACCGAACGCGATGTGCGGGGCAAGCCCTGCATCCGAGACGCCTGGACCGACATCCATCGATTCATCACCGACTCGATCGAAGCGCTGAAGCCGCCGACCCTCTTCGAGGAAGTCCGCGTGGGTGTTCGCGGCTCCGAGCCGGATGCGCTGTTCGTCGCACACAACGCACCCTTCGACCGCCGGCAGATCGAGCATGCCCTCGACGGACCGCTCCCGTTCACGCTCGCATGCACCGTCGCGATGTCGCGCCGGGCCTTTCCCAGACTCGCCCGCTACAACCTCCGCGCCGTCTCGGACCATCTTCGCATCGAGCTCGACCATCATGACGCGCTGAGCGACGCTCGCGCGTGCGCGCTGATTGCGCACCACTGCCTGCAGGCCCGTCAGGGTTCGTGACGCGCAGCCTCTCCTGCGTCTCTACTCCGTGCCATCGCCGGCCGCTGCCCTGACCACGAAATGCACGATGGTGGAGTGAACCGCGACCTCGCGGGTGTTCCCCGGCGACCAGGTCGCATCGACGATGCGATCGCCCGTATCGGCGCCGTCACGCGATGCGAGCCGGATGTCGATGACGGATGGATCGGCGTCGAACCGCCATCCGCCGATGGCATCTTCGGCGATCGAGCCGCGATGAAGTTCGATCGAGACCTCCGCCTCGACGAGGCGGACCGATCGGTATCGACCGGCAAACGCCCGGAACACAGGTCCCGCTTCCGACGGCACGCGAGCGCGCGCGCGGTCCTCGCCCGTGGCCGGCTCGACCTCGACGACGCCCTTCGCGATGAGCGCCTCGAGGGTCCGCTCGACATCAGGCAACGGACGCTCGTCGAAGGTGGGCGTACGAAGATCGAGGTCGGTCGGGCCATTGCCGCGACCGGCTTCGTCGAGCGCGCTCCGGCGTCGGACACGAAGCCAGGCAAGAAGGAAGGACACGCCGAGTGCGCAGGCGATACCAGCGCCAAGGGCGAGCCCGCCGCCGATGCCCGAGGGCGAAAGTGGATCATCCGCAGCCATGCGCGGAGGAAGATAGTCCGCGCGAGTGGATCTCGGCGCGATGCCGCGTCTCGCCCTCCGCCTTGGCGAGTCGAAAAAAGAAAGTCCCCGCGCGCGGGGCCCCGCGCGCGGGGTGTGGGTTGGAGCTGCGGCAACCGCTTTCGCGGGTCGTCCTGCCATCACGCCCCAAGTCAGGGGTTCGGCGCGCAGTTGTCAGCATGACCGCGGGCACGAACCAATCGCCGCTCGCGCGGCAGTTGTTGAGCGAACCAGAATTTGAGTTTGGACGCCACTCAGGGGAATTCGTGGCGTCAAGGAGTGACGTCTCCATGAGAGCAGAGATCCGCACGGGAGATACCGAGGTTCGCCGCAATTCTCGACCTTCTTCGTAAGTAGCGCTCGATGCCGCGCACATTCTGCGCCTCGCGTTCGGGGAGCGACCGCAGGGCCTACGAGCAACCCCCATAGCCCCCGATACTTGCGAGCGAGGCCCTCCGACAGCGGCGCCGACAGGGTCGCTGCAGCGTGCCAACGGAGCCGACAAGAAGATTTTTTGCAAGGGGTGACGATCGCACGGTTCGCCGACCCGAATCCGAGCCGGTCCGCTCGTAGGAACAGGACGGGTTCTCCCGGAGAGCACCGAGCGATGAGCCGTCTTTCTCGGACGAGCTGCCGACGAAGCCCACACGCCGCGAACGGGAAGGCGAAAAAGCAGAACGGCCCCGGTCGGGGCCGTTCGCTTCGAGATTGCTCGAGTGGACCATACAGGACTTGAACCTGTGACCTTCTCCGTGTCATGGAGACGCGCTAGCCAACTGCGCCAATGGTCCAGAGGGGCGGAGTATAGCCGCGAAGCCGTCGTCTGCAAGTGGTGCGTCGGATCGGATTCGGCGGCTACTCGAGGGGGCCGAGGCGGTGCGGCCACCCTTCGAAGGGAGCATCTCGCAGAGGATCCGCCCATCGGGGCCAGGCTTCCAGCCGACACGCTCCCTCCCGATCCACGCGGATGATCCCGTAACCGGGCGAGAGATCGATCAGGCGGCGGGGCTCGATCCCGCGCGAGCGAGGGTTCGTCACGGCCCAGACGGTGATCGGGTTTCCGAATGCGTCGGTGAAGTCACCGAGCCAGCGCTGCCCACCCTCCAGACCGTTGCCAGGGCGTGCGCGCGGCATCCATCTCCGAGGCCAGGTGTTCGCGATCGCGGGAGGCGTGAACGCGAAGGGACCATCGCGGAAGCCATCGACTCCGTACTGAATCAACGAGCCGAGATGCTGGTCGCCGGCGAGATGCAGCGCGTGCGCCCTTGCAAGCAGCGCGACCGCACGCGCGCGTGCCGACTGAGGCCAGCCGTTCGTATCGGTGTCCGCACTCGGCTCGTCGTCCTCCGGGTATCCATCCGGACCGTAGATCTCGAGGCTCGGGACCACCGAATCGTCGCGACCCGCCGGCAGCGTGTGGACCGCGGCGAAGGGTGATTGCGAAAGCAGGATCTTGCGCGGACCCGCTCCGTCACGCTCCGAGCTCCACCGTGCGAGCAGCCGCTCCTGCGCATCGCCAAGCAGCCGTGCGTCGGAACGATCCGCCGCGCGGGGATCGAAGCCCTCGGCCTTGAAGAACCCGTTGACACACCGGCCGTCGGGCACCATCACGCTTGCGGAATCCTTCCACATACGGTCCGCGAGTACCAGGAAGTCGGCTGGACCAAAGCGCAGCCTGCACGAGTACGGCTCGATGCCCTGCCCGATCGGGGCATCCACCTCCGGTGCACGAGACGGGAGATTTCCGACCTGCGTGCGGTGAATCGCGTTGACGATCCGTCCGGTGAGCTTGTAGCCGCCCGCATCCTGCGCGCTCAGGCCGTCGCGCGCCTGCGCGGCGATGCCGCCGGCACCCCAGAGATTTCCATGGAAGACATCGTGGTCGTCGGGAATGATGACCGCCGGGCGGTCGCGGCAGAGTTCACCGAACGACCACAGCCAGCGCTGGAACTTGGTGTGGTAGTCGAGCAACAGCTCCTGCTGGTCCACGCCCGAGATGTCCCCTTCGTAGAGTTGGTCGCCCGCGAAGAACAGCATGTCGGGATCGTGTCGAAGGACATGGTCCGTGAGATCCTCATGAGGGAACCAGACCCCCTGCCGGTTCCACGCGGTCATCGCCACGATGTGCTTGACGCAGCTGAGGGCCGCGAGCGTGAGGTGCGCAGGCGGCGGCCGAAGTCGTCCGGTGAAGGGCGCCGCGGCGTTTCCCTGCAGTGACACGAAGTAGCGACCGCCAAGGAACGCGTCGACCTGGGGAACTCGGAAATGAGCGGTGAAGGACTCGGGGTCGATGTTCGACTCGGCGATTCCCGGGACCGTCTCGTCTCCACCCTCCGGACGAGCGAGAGACAGCGATGCTGTGTGCCCGCCGAAACCCGGAGGGAAATGCGCGACCAGAGCGAGCGCGTGCGCGCCATCGTCGCCACGATCGAGCGTGTAGGTGCAGGCGAGCACAGGCCCCCACGCGCGATCGGGATGATCGGTGAACCAGGAAGCCGACGCGGCGTGCTCGCCGAACCGCAGCGCGTCGAAGCGCCAGCCGTCTCCCCGCTTGCGCTCCGCGCGATGCGAGACGAGGGCGATTGCGCCCTCGATGAGGGTTCGGTCGATGCCGCGTGCAACCGCCTTGCGCACATCGTCGCCGCAGCGAACCGTCGCCTCCACATCGAAACCCCCGTCAGTACCGGGCACGACCCGCACCGAGAGATCGAACGGACCTGTGCATGCCGGGGGCATCTCGCTCCCGCCCCGCGCGAGCACCGCGAGATCCGCGAGCGTGGTCTTCGTGGGGAGCGTCCATGAGAACCCCCCCTTCGCGTCGGTCGAGAAGTCGATCACGAGCGGTTCCCCACGATCGCTGACGACCACGAGGATTCCACCGTCGGGCGCGGGAACCTGCTGCACGAGCGCGGACAGGCGGTAGTCGACCTCGTCGCTCCCCGCGCCGATCAGCACGCCGGCAAACGAGCGGTCCTTCGGACGCGCGTCCGGATTCCAATCCGCCCTCGACCCGACCAAGCCGATCGTGAGTGCGATCTCAGCGAATCCGTCCTGACGCGGAGCGATGCGGCGCGTCAGAAGATGGGCCGTCCGGATGGGAAGCCTCGAGTCGCGGCAGACGATCGCACCACCGTCGCGCGTCCAGTCCTGCACCCGGTTCGCGTACCACTCCGCACCGAGCCACTCGATCGATTCGAGCGCCGACTGCGCCGCCGCCCGCGGGGCCAGGAGCGCGGTACACGCGATTGCGGCGGCGACCACGAGGCCTACCGCACGAGGCGCCCGCAGTTGGAATGCGCGAAGGTTCATGCGAGCGTCGCGCTCCACGCGATGCAGCGATCGATCCGTCGGAGCGCGCGATCCCTTCCGACGAGTACCAGCGTGTCCCAGATCGGCGGGCTTACGGTCGAACCGGACACACCGATGCGCAGCGGCTGTGCGACCGCTCCGATCTTGCCTCCCGCATGCTCGGCGGCGTAGGCCGTCGCGAGCTGCTCGAGCGCCGCCTGCGACCAATCCGACGCCCCCGCGAGTAGATCGCGCAGCGCCCTGAGATGATCGAGCCCGGAGCGCGCGCCGTCGGCGCGCGCCGCGCCGATACCGAGTGCCTTCCGCACATTCTTGTCGTCGCTGAAGCCGAGCTCGTCATCGGCCACGAGGAGGAAACCGTTCGCCCGGAACGGATCGTCGAGGGTCTTCGAGCGCTCCTGCGTCGCCTTCATGAGCAGCGCGAAGGCGGATGGGTCGAGCGCCTCGAGGAACTCGGGACGGAATCGGGCGGCGTGCTCGCGGCAGCGCCTCGCGAACTCGACCGGATCCATACCGGTGATCGCGTCGGTGTTGAACGCGAGGAGCTTCACGCGGTCGAACTTCGCGGGCGTCTTCATCACGCGGTCGAGGCCGAAGCGCTCCCGTAGGAACGCGTTGTCGAACTTCTCGATGTCTCCGCCGGGACTCCAGCCATTGAGGGCGAGGAAGTTGCACAGCACCTCGGGCAGGTAGCCCGAGCGTCGGAAGTCGTCGACATTGATCTCGGGCAGCTGCACGCCGAGCGCCTCGCCAAGCCGGATCGCGCCTTCGAGCTCGAGCTGGATGTTCGCATCGCCGAGCCACTGGGACCACTCCTCGACCGAGACCGTACCCATCGGCGGCTCCGTGACGGCACGGTCGTGCACGGCCTTGCGGAGCACCTTGTCCTTGTCTCGCTTGGACATCTTCGAATCGTCGGGATTCTTGATGATCGACAGGTGCCCGTAGACAGGACGGCGGAAACCGAGCGCATCCTGGAGCACCATGTGCTTCGCGGTATTGGTGAAGTGCTCCTGCGCGCGAAGCACATGCGTCACGCCCATGAGCTCGTCGTCGACGACGACCGCGAAGTGATAGGTCGGGAAGCCATCCTTCTTCCGGATCACGAAATCGTCGACTTCGCCGAGCGGAAGCGTTGCATCGCCGAGCACCTCGTCGTGGATCGTGATGTCGCGCTCGGGCGAGCGGAACCGGATGACCGGCTGTCGCCCTTCCGCGAGGAACGCGGCACGCTCGGCGTCGGACACCGCACCGCGATAGCGGTAGCGGAATGCCTCCTTGCGCGCCATCGCCGCCTTTCGCATCGCGTCGAGTTCCTCGGCCGTGTCCCACGCCTCGTACGCCTTGCCCTCGACGAGCAGTTGCTCGAGATAACGGTTGTAGATGGCGAGTCGCTCGCTCTGGAAGTACGGTCCGTTCGGTCCGCCCCCCACGACCGTGCCGTCGGGCGCCGTGAACTCCGGTCCTTCGTCCCATCGGATCCCGAGCCACTCGAGGTCCTTGAGGAACCCGACGCTCGCGGCGTCGGACGACCGCTTCTGGTCGGTGTCCTCGATCCGGATCACGAACCGTCCGCCGCGGCCCTTCGCGAAGGCCCAGGCGAAAAGCGCAGTGCGCGCACCGCCGACATGGAGGTGGCCGGAGGGGCTCGGTGCGAATCGGGTGACGGGCGGCAGCGTTTCGGTGGTCATGGCGGATACCTGGCGTTCGGGAACGGCAAGGTATCCGAAGGTGCAAACCGCGGTGAATGTCGGGATTACCGTTGACATCCCCTCGCCTCCTGTCAAATTTCCACTTGGTTCATGGCCGAACGCCTGGGGTTCATCTCCGATACACATGGCTGCGCGCCCCGCGCGAGACGGGCGGTCGAGCTTCTGGTCGCCCGCGGTGCCACGCGCATCATCCATCTCGGCGATGTCGGATCGGAGGATGTGCTCGACCAGCTCGCGGGTATCGCTGCGTCGGTCGTGTTCGGGAACTGCGACGACGAACGAAGCCTCGCGCGGTATGCCGAGGAGCTCGGCATCGAGGTCATTCATCCCGGTGCCGTGCTCGAGGTGAAGTCCATGCGGATCGGCGTCACGCACGGCCATCTCGACGCCGTCGTCGCCGAACTCTTCGCATCGGGCGTCGACTATCTCCTGCACGGGCATACGCACCAGATCAGGGATGACCGCGTCGGCGAGACGCGCGTGCTCAACCCCGGTGCGCTCCACCGCGCCTCCCGCCTCACGGTCATGCTGCTCGACCCAGCCTCCGGCAACGCCGAGTGGCTCGAAGTCGACGAAGGCGAAACCACCCGAGGCGACCGCGCGAACCGGAGTGCGTGAACTCCTCCTGGCTCCTGCTCGTCCACGCCGCCGCCACGCTCTTCATGACCGGCCTGATCTGGTTCGTCCAGATCGTGCACTACCCGCTCTTCTCCGCAGTCGGGTCCGCGGAGTCCCCCGCGTACGCGCGCGCACACCAGCGCCTGACGACCTCGGTGGTCGGCCCAGTCATGCTCGTGGAAGCCGCATGCGCAGTGCTCCTGCTCGTCCCGACGCTCTCCGGTGGCGCGGCGCCGGACGGCAGAGCGCTCGTCTGGTTCGGCGCGGCCCTGCTGGCCGCGATCTGGCTGAGCACGGCGCTCCTCCAGATTCCCGCCCACGCGCGCCTTCTCGATGGCTACGACCCGGCGGTGGGTCGCGGGCTCGTCGATGGGAACTGGATCCGGACGGCATGCTGGTCGGCGCGGAGCGTGATCGCGCTGCTTCTGGTTCGACAGTCGATGTCGGGCTGAGCCGTACCCTCCCGTCGGGGAATCCTCCGCGCGGGAAGCACCCTTTCGCGGCTAGATTGCCCGCAATGGAAGACGCGTCCGCTTCAGCGGGTTCTCCCCGGATCGAGTTGTTCGGCTGGACCGAGCGTGGCATCGAGGCCCGGCGGTTCGAGGGCCTCGAGCAGGCCGCGGCGTGCGCGAGCGACTACCGTTTCATATGGCTCGACCTCGAGGGGGTGAGCGCGGCGGAGTACGCGGCGCATCTCGAGCGGACGACCACGGTCCCCCCACTCGCGCTCGATACGCTCATCGAGGGCGTGAGGCGCGCGGGCGCGGACGATTTCGGCGACCTGACGATCGTGACGATGCGCAGCCACACGGTCGGTGGGCCGGTCGAGTTCATCGATCTCCTGCTTTCGCCGAGCGTCCTCACGACGATCCGCGAGCGGGCGGGAGGCGACTGCTTCGAACCCGTCCGGATGCGGCTCCGCGAAGCGGCACCGCGACTCGTGCGCGCCGATGCGAATGTGATCTTCCTGCTGCTCGCGCGTCAGATCTGCGAGGCGAACAGGCCGCTTCTCGAGGACTACAGCCGCAGTCTCGAACGCTTCGAGCGCGCGCTCGTCCGTCGCCCGGACTCGACGATGCTCGACCGCATCCACGAGCATCGCCGGCGACTACTCTTCATGCGCCAGGGACTCGCGCCGCTTCACGAGGCGCTCGCCAACATCCAGGCATCGTTCTCGCTCGGCCAGCACGCATCCGACGAGCAGCGCGCCAGGCTGGCGGCGCTGCGCGAACTCCAGGATGAGATCGGGGCACTGCTCGATGTGGTCGAGTTCCAGAAGGACAGCGCGCAGCACCTGCTCGATCTCTACCTCAACGCCGCGAGCATGCGGCTCAACGAGATCCTGCGCATCCTCACGATCATCAGCGTGATCTTCATGCCGCTCACACTCATCGCCGGCATCTACGGAATGAACTTCCGCGACGAGGGGCCGTGGTCGATGCCCGAACTGCACTGGCGCTACGGCTATCCGTTCGCCCTCGGGCTGATGGCCGCCTGCGCGCTCTCGCTCCTGTTTTTCTTCC
This sequence comes from Planctomycetota bacterium, assembly GCA_041163725.1. Lineage (GTDB taxonomy): Bacteria > Planctomycetota > Phycisphaerae > Phycisphaerales > SM1A02 > QWPT01. The sequence goes on along the minus strand of JBEAQW010000063.1, from coordinate 7,404 downwards.
GGGCGAAGGGGTGGATCGGGGATCCGTTGCGGCGTCGTCGGTCCTCGGTCGGGCCGCAGCCGACCGCCCCATCCGGCGACCAGCTTCCGAATCCCCTCGCGGCGATTCTCTCGCGGCGCAGGGGGCGCGGGCCGCGGGGTGGCGACCCCTCCTCCGCAGGCGAAAATCGGCAAAAGCACTGGCGCTGAGGGGTTGCGCGCGGGGGTTCCTCGTCCGATACTCGCGGTTTGGCTTCGATTGGCTCGAGGCCGCGCGCGCCCCCCTCGAACCGTACCGATACCGCCATGCATTCCGGAAATCACCGCCTGTCCAACGACCCCATGCTCAAGGACCCGTCGATGACCCATCCCGCCTCGGACTCATTCGGCTCTCTCGTATTCGCAGGCGATGTGATGCTGAAGCGTCTCCCGCCCGACGTGTTCATGAACCTGCAGCGCACCGTGAAGAACGGCTCGCCGCTCGATCCGGCCATCGCGAACACCGTCGCCAGCGCGATGAAGGACTGGGCGCTCGAGCACGGCGCGACCCACTACTGCCACTGGTTCCAGCCCCTCACCGGCACGACCGCCGAGAAGCATGATGCGTTCCTCTCGACGACGGCCGATGGAGGAGCCATCGAGAAGTTCAGCGGCTCGCAGCTCATTCAGGGCGAGCCCGACGCATCGAGCTTCCCGCACGGCGGCATCCGCGACACCTACGAGGCCCGTGGCTACACCGCGTGGGACGCGACGAGCCCCGCGTTCCTCTACCGCTCGGGCGGCCAGCTGACGCTGTGCATTCCGACGGTGTTCGTGAGCTACACGGGCGAGGCACTCGACAAGAAGACGCCGCTGCTGCGCTCGATCCAGGCGGTCTCGAAGCAGGCGATGCGACTGCTCCGGATCTTCGGCAGCGACAAGGGCGTCACGCAGGTGATCACCACCCTCGGCATCGAGCAGGAGTACTTCCTCGTCGACGCCGAACTGGCCGCGATGCGCCCGGATCTCTCGATCTGCGGCCGTACGCTGCTTGGCGCAGCCGCTCCGAAGGGTCAGCAGCTCGAGGACCACTACTTCGGCTCGATCCCCCAGCGCGTGATCGCGTTCATGGCCGAGGTCGAGGAGCGCCTGTTCGAGCTCGGCGTCCCGATCAAGACGCGCCACAACGAGGTTGCGCCCGGCCAGTACGAGATCGCTCCGACCTTCGAGAACGCGAATGTCGCGGTCGATCACCAGATGCTGACCATGAGCGTTCTGCGCGAGACCGCCGAGCGCCACGGGTTCGTCTGCCTGCTGCACGAGAAGCCCTTCGCGGGCGTGAACGGCTCTGGCAAGCACAACAACTGGTCGATCTCGACCGACACCGGCGTCAACCTGCTCGATCCGCGCGATGAGACGCACACCAACATGCAGTTCCTCACCTTCCTCTGCGCGGTGATCCGCGCGGTGGACCTGCATGCGGAGCTGCTGCGCGGCTCGATCGCGAGCGCTGCCAACGACCATCGCCTCGGCGCCAACGAGGCACCGCCCGCGATCATGTCGATCTTCCTCGGCGACATGCTGACCGACATCCTCGGCCAGCTCGAGGCCGGCAACCCGAAGAAGACGATGAAGGGCGGCGCGATCGATCTCGGCGCAACCACGCTGCCGCAGATCCCGCGTCACTCGAGCGACCGCAACCGCACCTCGCCCTTCGCGTTCACGGGCAACAAGTTCGAGTTCCGCGCGGTCGGTTCGAGTGCCTCGGTGGCCTGGCCGAACACGGTGCTGAATACGATCATCGCCGAGAGCCTCGACTACATGGCGACCCAGCTCGAGAAGCGGGCCGGCAAGAATCCGTCTCCCGCGAAGCTCGAGTCCGCGGTGAAGGCGCTCCTGAAGGAGGTCGTGAAGTCGCACCGCCGCGTGTGCTTCGACGGCGACGGCTACTCGAAGGCGTGGCACGACGAGGCGAAGAAGCGCGGACTGGCGAACAATCCCTCGACCGTCGATGCGATCGCATGCTTCGGCACGAAGGGCGCCGCCGAGATCTTCGCGAAGTTCGGCGTTCTCTCGAAGCGCGAGCTCGAGGCACGCTACGGCGTCATGCTCGAGCAGTACATCAAGCTCCTGCGCATCGAGAGCCGTACGCTCCAGTCCATCGTGCGCACGGCGGTCCTTCCCGCGGCCGTCCGCTTCCAGGCGGAGCTTGCGGACGCCGTCGCCGCCACGCAGGCATGCGACCTCGACTGCCCCGGCACCTCGGCGCAGTTGCGCGAGGTCGTCGGCTTCGTCGAGAGTCTGCGCGCGGCGATCGCGAAGGTCGAGAAGGCCGAGGATTTCCACGGCAGCGTCGAGAAGGAGGCGCGTCACTACCGTGACGCCCTGGTTCCGGCCATGCTCGAGGCGCGCGCGACCTGCGACGCACTCGAGAAGGTCATGCCCGCCGATCTTTCGCCGCTTCCGAGCTACGCCGAGCTTCTCTTCTCGGCACGCGGATAAGGCGTCATTCTCGGCCCTTCCCGCAGCGGATCCCGCGGCACGGGGCCACAACCAGACCTCGAGAGGGCCGTCGGCGAATTGCCGGCGGCCCTTTCGCTTTCACGCGAACCGCGCCCGGAACGGCACGCGATCGGTCGCGAGGCCACGCCGCCCGACAACCGCGTCGCTCAACTCGGTGGCGACGCCTTCGATGCCCGCGGAGGCTGTATACTCGCCCCTTCGCCCTCCACCTCCCACCGGGGGGAGATTGACGGAAACACACCATGTCCACTGCGACCGAAAACACGCTCGACGTCGAGATCTCGATCACCGAAACCGCACCCTGCACGAAGCGCGTCGCCATGAAGGTGCCCGCCGCCGCCGTCGATGCCCGGCTCGAGTCGGCGCTCGCCGCGTTCATCAGCGATGCATCGTTCCCAGGCTTCCGCAAGGGTAAGGCCCCGCGCTCCCTCGTCGAGAAGCGCGTCGGCAACGCCCTGCTCGGCGAGACCCGCAGCCAGATCATGAACGAGGCGTTCTCGCGTGCGATCGAGGAGAACAAGCTCCAGCCGATCAGCGAGCCGCGCCCGGTCGACGGCGAGGTCATTCCCGAACTCGCCCGCGGCAAGGATTTCGCCTTCAGCGTCGAGGTCGAGGTCGCGCCGGAGTTCGCCATGCCCGACTTCGCGGGCTTCGAGGTGAAGAAGCCCATCATCGATGTCACTCCCGAGCACATCGACGGCGAGATCCTGCGCCAGTCGTACCGCTGGGGTACGCCGGAGCGCATCGAGGGGCCGTTCGAGAACCTCGACCGCATGCTCGGCAAGGCGACCGTCTCGGTCGAGGGCCGCGATGGCACCTACTTCGAGACCGACAAGGCGCTGTGCGTCGTCCCCGCCAAGGAGGACGAGGGCAAGGGCGCGCTGCTCGGACTCCTCGTCGACGGACTCGAGGGCGCCCTGGTCGGCAAGAAGGTCGGCGATAGCGTCACGATCGAAACGAAGGGCTCCGACGCGCACGAGCGCGAGGAACTCCGCGGCAAGAAGATCACGATCAAGTACGACATCGCCGAGGCCGAGCGCATCAAGCCGCGCGAGGCGAAGGAGCTTGCGGAGCTCTTCGGCGTCGAGAGCGAGGATATCTTCCGCGAGCAGGTCAAGGACGCCCTCGAACAGCGTCGCGACGGCGAGCAGCGCGCCGCGATGCGCGAGCAGATCGCAGAGCAGCTCGTCGGCAAGGTCGACTTCGCGCTTCCCGCGAAGCTCAGCGCGGCGCAGATCGAGCGCTCGCTCGAGCAGCAGCGCATGGAGCTTCTGTCGCGCGGCCTCGAGCAGACCGCGGTCGAGACCCGTCTCGCCGAGCTGCGCTCGAAGAGCGAGGCCGACGCGCGCAACCGGCTCAAGCTGTTCTTCATCATGGCCCGCCTCGCCGAGCACTTCGGCGTGCAGGTCACGGAACAGGAGCTCAACGGCCGCATCGCCATGATGGCCGCGCAGCAGAACATGCGTCCCGAGCAGATGCGTCAGCAGATCGAGCAGGCCGGCCGCATGGGCGAGGTCCTGTCGATGATCCGCGACGCGAAGGTCAGCGACCGCATCATCGCGCAGGCCACCGTGACGGATATCCCGGCCGCCGACTGGAACAAGATCGTCGAGTCGAAGTCGAAGTCCGGCGCTTGATCCACGATCCAATGCGTTCGGAGCCGGGAGGGCACGCACCCGTGCGCTTTCGGCTCCGATCGCGTGTTTGTCGCTGAACACCCCCGCGTGCCGATTCATCCGTCGTGGACCCTTCCTTCGCCCTACTCAAGAGCATCGGCGGCGCACTCGTACTGCTCGTGGTGATCGTGGTCGCGGGTTGGTTCGCCATCGCGAGGATCCGGTCCTGGATGCGAGGCGGCGTTGAAGCCGAGGATGCATTCAGCCTCGATCAACTGCGGAAGCTGCACCGGTCGGGGCAGCTCAGCGACGAGGAGTTCGAGCGCGCGAAGGCCACGATCATCGGTGCGGTGCGTCGAGAAACCCCCACGAAGCGCGAGCCGATCCGGAGCCGCACCGCTGACGCGATCCACGGAGGACGAGAACGGACGCCGCCGACAGTGGGTACGGGCGAAGTCGAGGCCAAGTCCACTGCCAGGGTCCCTCATCAGCCCCCTGCGCAGTCCCCCGCAGATTCCTCGGAGCCGCGCACCGCGCCAGTGCGTCCACAAGGTCTCTCGAATCAGGCGGATACCCCGCGACCTGCAGATGGGACCCACCCCACCAGCCCACCCAAACGCCCCCCGCAACTCGGCTGAAGGTCGATTTCCACCGCGAGAGCGCAGCATCGGGTGCTCAGCCGCCGACAGGCGATAGAGTCCCTTCCGACCGTCGAGACCAGTTCTCCCATCGGTACCGCACCCGCGTGCGGTCACCCCCCAGGCAGTGCAGACATGAAGAAGCCACTCCGAAAGTCCAAGTCGACCGCATCCGAGACGATCGGGAGCGAGCAGCGCCCCGCCATCGAGAATGCGAACGGATCCATGCGCCGTGGCCCGGGAGGAAGCGGTCGCGGCGAGGGCGGCGACTTCGGTGGCGGAGGCGGTGGTGCCGGCGGAGGGGCGGGCGGTGGCGGCAACGACGGCGGCTTCCGCGGGAAGAAGATGACCACCTGCTCCTTCTGCGGCAAGACCTCCCGCGAGGTCGGCGCCATGGTCGAGGGCCCGGGCGATGTGTACATCTGCTCGAACTGCACCGACCTCTGCCAGAACATCTTCAAGCAGGAGAAGCGACGCGTCGCCGCGGCGCGCCCCCTGTTCGCGAACATCCCGTCGCCGCGCCAGATCAAGGAGTTCCTCGATCAGTACGTGATCGGCCAGGATGCCGCGAAGCGCTCGCTCGCCGTCGCCGTGCACAACCACTACAAGCGCCTCAGCGTCGTCGAGGGCGAGGATCCGGGCATCGAGCTCGACAAGAGCAATGTCCTTCTCATCGGACCGACCGGCACCGGAAAGACGCTTCTCGCCAAGACCATGGCGCGCATCCTCAATGTGCCCTTCGCGATCGGCGATGCGACGACGCTCACCGAGGCCGGCTATGTCGGCGAGGATGTCGAGAACCTGCTGCTCAAGCTGCTGCAGGCAGCCGACTACGATCTCGAGAGCGCGCAGCGCGGCATCATCTACATCGACGAGATCGACAAGATCGGCAAGACCTCGCAGAATGTCTCGATCACGCGCGATGTCTCGGGCGAAGGCGTCCAGCAGTCGCTCCTCAAGATGCTCGAGGGAACGATCGCCAATGTGCCGCCGCAGGGAGGCCGCAAGCACCCCGAGCAGCAGTACATCCAGATGGACACGACGCACATCCTCTTCGTCTGCGGCGGTTCGTTCGTCGGACTCGAGGACATCATCCGCAAGCGGCTTGGGAAGCGCCGGATCGGCTTCGGATCGAACATCGAGGGCGCGACCAGCGACAACGGCGGAGTCGATTCGTCGTCGCGTCCCGCGCTCGCGCAGGTGCTCCCCGAGGATGTGCTCGAGTTCGGCATGATCCCCGAGCTCGTCGGCCGCCTGCCCATCATCACGCCGCTGATGCCGCTCGATCGCGATGCGATGATCTCGATCCTCACCGAACCGAAGAACGCGGTCGTGCGCCAGTACCAGTACCTCTTCTCGCTCGAGGGTGCGCGGCTCGAATTCGCCCGCGACGCACTCGAACTGATCGCCGAGCGCGCGCTGGCACGCGACACGGGTGCGCGCGCGCTGCGCGCCGTGATCGACGAGCTGATGGTGCAGCACATGTACCACCTCCCGGAGCTCGAGAACCGCGATGTGGTCTACACGATCACGGCCGAGGCGGTCGAGACGCGGCGGCCCCTGATCGAACTGGCGCGCCGGGTTCCCGCCGAGTCGACGACCCGCGAATCGGCCTGATTCGGAGCACGGTTTCCCGGAGGTTCGCCATGCGGCGCGGCTGCGGTACGGATGAGCTCTACGAGTCGCTTGCGCGCCACGCGCGCGATGTCGCGCAACGGTTCAACGAGCCGGCCGATCGTCTCGATCCTCTGAGCGGCCTGCTCTGGGACGCACTCTCGACGCGCGGACTCAGCTGGGTCGGCTTCTACATCCTCCCCGACATGGGCATCGAGGCGCCACACGAACTCGTGCTCGCCGCCCGACGCGACAAGCCCGCGTGCTCGCCGATCGGTCTCCATGGCGCGTGCGGACAATCGCTGCTCGAGGGGTCGGTGCGCCTGATCGAGGATGTCGCGCTTCTCGGCGAGGGCTACATCGCCTGCGACCCGCGCGATCGCTCGGAGGTCGTCCTTCCCATTTATCGGAACGGCAACAGATGGGGCGTGCTCGACGCGGACAGCCACGAGCAGGCCTGCTTCGGGTCGTCCGATGTCCTGGGCCTGGCCCGTGTGTTGAGGGAGGCTGGGTTGCTCGACCGAGACCCGCCGCTCCGGGCGGATCGCCTGCCTGAAGCGGACTTGCAACCCTCGCGCCGATCGCTATAGTGCGCGACTCGCCCTTTTGGGCCATTGAAGCGAGTTCTCCTATGCCACGCGTTTGTCATTTCTCCGGTGCCTCCACTTCCTCCGGCTGGGTCTGCAAGTACCGCGGCAAGGCCAAGTACCTTGGCGGCGTCGGCATCAAGACCACCTCCCGGAAGCGCCGCACGTTCAAGCCGAATCTCCAGACGGTCACCATCGTCGAGGACGGCACGCCGAAGCGCGTGAAGGCCTCCGTTCGCGCGATCCGCGAAGGGCTGGTGGTGAAGCCCATCAAGCGCAAGTTCGCGTACACGCGTCGGATCAAGAACGGCGAGTCCGTCTGACGAATCGGGCGCCGCGACCGCGTGCGCTCCCGGGTTCCGCAGAACGCGAGCGTTCAACCGAATCACTCCCGCACGGGCCGTCCGCAAGGTCGGCCCGTGCTGTTTTTCGCGTGCGCCAGACGGTTTCTCGGGCCGAGACGAGGGCA